>JAQVID010000095.1 GCA_028695865.1 Thermoguttaceae bacterium
CGCGGCGCGAGAACGCAAAAAGATTCGTCTCGGGCCGCGTCGTGTAGTCGGTACTGCTGGAGACTCTGCCGCGCACTACATATAAGCCCAACCTTCATTCGGAATGGCGATTTTATATTGACCACGAGCATCCGGCAGCGTGGGCGGCGTTCCGTTCCAGGAGTATTCGGTCGGCTTCTTTTCCTCATAAGCCATTGCTTCAGCCCACGTAACTTTTTTACCGGTATAAACAGCAAGTTTGCCAAGGATGCAGGTCATGGTCGAATTGGCCATGTAAGCTCCGTTATTGACGTAAACGGAACCACCGCTTCGCATGGCGTCGAAAAGAACTTTGTGCTCGATTTTCTGACCGCGAATTTCGGATGGGCCGACGAGTAGCGGTTTGGGTCCTATGATTTCAGCGCGACGACCGCCCCCTTGAATAATCGCTCGACCTTTCGTTCCATAAATATATGTTCGCGCATCGGGCCAGGATTTGGGTATCTGACGACCATAGGCCTGAAGAAATCGGCCATCGGGAAATTCATATGTTACGGCAAGCGAGTCGTACATGTCGCCGGTATCAATTTCGTTGCGGGAAATACGCCCGCCCATACCGATTGCGCATTCGGGCGTCGGATCGTTCATGCACCACAGCCCAACGTCAATCTGGTGAATCGATACATCGTTAATATAGTCACTGGCAATCCAGTTGAAGTTTACCCAGTTGCGCATTTGATACTGCATTTCAGTATCGCCGTCGATACGGGGACGCTTCCACAGCCCGCCTCCCATTCGTTGGGCACGAACGCAAACGACATCGCCTATATCGCCGTCGAGAATATGCTTGGCAACTTCTACATTGGCCGGATGATAACGGTTGACAAGCCCGGAAACGAGATTCAGTTTTTTCTTTCGGGCTTCTTGAGCCGCTTCGAGAATCATGGCAATACCGGCACCGTCAACAGCAACGGGCTTCTCTGCGAAAACATGCTTGCCTGCCGCAATCGCCGCTTTGAGTGTCATCGGCCTGAAATGCTGCGGCGTGGCGAGAATCACGGAATCACAATCGGTTTCCAACACTTTTTTATAAGCGTCGAAACCAACGAAAAAGCGATCGTTCCCCACGTCAATCCGATCTCCGTATTGCGTTTTGAGAGCGTCCAATGACGCCTGACCCCGGTCACGAAAAACATCGGCCGCGGCGACCAGCTTTACTTGGGGGTCGATGGTCATGGCATCGACGACAGCACCGCTTCCCCGACCGCCACAGCCAATCAAGCCAATTTTAATGACATCCGAAGAAGCCGCGTGAACGCCCCGGGATACGTCAAGCGTTGCCGCCGTGGCACCCAAGGCGAGTGTCGTTTTCATAAAACTGCGTCGAGCACGATGTTGCTGTGAACGATTTTGCTTTGTCATGGAATACTCCTCGTGACGGATTAAAAAACGTCAAAAATTACATTTGCCGATTTGGTTCACTTGCTTGTTATTATAATTTTTCGCAAAATGGAAGTCAAGTAAAATCCAAAATTCTTTGTAACCGTTCACGGCGATTTTCCTTTTGCGTGAAAAGTTCGCCATGATTCTCGCCATGATCCTCTTACAGGAGTATAATGGCCCCGGAAAACTGGATGCGTGAATCGTAGAGGAATATGGGTTGTTTTTAACAAGCGAGAGGTTAAAATAACCCAGGAACAAAGGAGACGATACATGAGTAGAAAGAGAAAGAATTATTCGGCAGGCTTTAGAGCGCAAGTAGCACTGGCAGCCACGAAGGGAGACAAGACAATCAGCGAGGTGGCAGCCCAATTCGAGGTCTCGCCACAGATGGTTCTCAAGATGAAAGCGAGACTGAAAGAACGGATCGAAGACATTTTCCAGGTGAACGCGCGGAAAAGAAAAAGAACGAAGGAGAGGTCACCCAGGAAGAACTGTTCGAACAAATTGGTCGTCTTAAAATTGAGGTGGACTGGTTGAAAAAAAAATCTGCCCAGTTCGATTGAAGCGAAGCGTCAGATGATTGAACCTGAAAACGAATTATTGACCATAGCAAGGCCAGTGCGAGCTTATCGGGTTCCCACGTTCGACGTATTATTTTCAGCCGCGAGGCGAGAGTGAAGAGAACCTCGAATTGATGCTTGCCATCGACAAATATCACATGGAACATGGAGCGTTTGGAAGTCGACAGATCGCGAAGGAATTCGGGATCGGGAGGGGACGAGCGAAACGGCTCATGAGACTGATGGGGATCGAAGCGGTGTATCCGAAGCCGAAAACGACCCATCCGAACCGTGAACACGAAGTTTATCCTTACTTGCTTCGCGGCCTTAAAATTACGGGGCCGAACCACGTATGGTCGACGGATATCACGTACATTCCATTGGCACGTGGATTCGTTTATTTGACGGCGGTCATTGATTGGTACAGTCGCTATATTTTGTCATGGCGATTGTCGAACACACTGGAGAAATCGTTTTGCATCGAGGCACTGGAGGATGCCTTGTCGCATGGTCGCAGACCTGAAATTTTCAACACGGATCAGGGAAGCCAATACACGAGTAACGAATTTTCCGAAGTATTAAAGCAGAACGAAATCCGGATCAGTATGGACGGTCGCGGCCGAGCATCGGACAACATTTTTATCGAGCGATTTTGGCGGACCGTGAAATACGAAGAGGTGTATTTAAATCACGATGAAAGCGTCTGGGAATTGGAGGATCGCCTGACGCGATGGTTTGACTTTTATTGTTATCGTCTATTGTTATCGTCGGCGGCACAGTTCGCTGGGCTACCATTTTCCGGCGGAGGTTTACTTTGTTGAGAATGAACAGGAAAACGAGCTGAGATTATTTATGAAAATGAAACAACAAAGGAAGATTGACCAATTGCAATCGGGAGGGAACTACAGATAATCATTGAAGAGGAGTTAGGAGGATGGCGTTCGTGATTTCGTATAACCAAAACGAAATGCCAGAAGAAGGAGAGCGGATGTTATTCAAACACTCCCCAAGGGGGCATACCCATCAACTCAAATCCTCTACGATACAATATCATTTTCTGTCCGATGAAACGGGATCACCTCACTGATGAACTCTCTGTAAGCGGATCATGGCAAGCCTTTCGGGCGAAAGGAAAAATCGCCGTGAACGGTTATAATTCTTTTTGACATCGCGAGTACAAACAAAGTTGCGGCTCACGGAAAAGAACCCTGTGAACATTCCAAACCAGGAAACAAAGAACATGGTTTGACCTGCAGGAATATTTTCGGTACTGTTACTCCCACAAACTGATTTCACAAGATCGCGGACTCGTGCCCGCATGCTCTTGATGCTGGAAAAAGCTTTGACTTTCACGCGGCTAACCGGGGCAACAGTGTTCGCTCCACACGAAACAGGAATACTGCTTTTACCGGTCGTAAGCTTATTCTTTTACGTTCATGTTGACAGAGCCGGCGTCCAATTTGGAATAGATAATCCGCTGACTCGAATAGAGTCCGTAGTAGCCCGAAAGCATGTAACTCACTCCGCAAACCATGGCAAAAAGCAATAGCCCTTCGGCTCCAAACAGCTCAATACTAAGCATAACTGAAGCGACCGGGCAATTCACACTACCACAGAACAAACCGATCAATCCCAAAGCGGCTCCAAAGCCCGGGTCCATGCCAATCAGTCCCGCCGTTGAACATCCCAACGTCGCTCCAATAAAGAAAGCAGGTACAATTTCACCGCCTTTGAAGCCGGCACTGATTGTCACGACAGTAAAAAGTATTTTCAGTACAAAATCTTGAGGTTCGGCCGAACCGGCTATCGCGGCCGTGATCGTCTCAAGTCCAATGCCATTGTAAACTTGCGAACCAACCATCAACGACATAAGGAGTACTGCCGTTCCTCCAAGGGCTCCCCGTACATAGCCGTTTGGACAGATACTCGCAAGAAATTTGTTCGGATGGTGCAACGAAACGCAATAAATCACGCTGACCGCTCCGGTTACGGCACCAAGGGCGATTGTCTGTAATACGGAGATTGTACTAAGTTCAGGTACATGCGTAAGTTGAAAATGAAGTGGGGCGAAACCCGCGTATTGTGTCAAGCCGTAAGCGGTCAGTGAGGTAATAAAACAGGGAAACAGGGCCGGATAGTAAATAATGCCCACACTGCCAATTTCCAGAGCAAGAAAGGTTGCTGTCACAGGGGTTCCGAAAAGGGAAGCGAAAATCCCACTCATGCCACACAGTAAGATAATATTGAGGTCTTGCTTGTTAAGTCGGAAAATATACCCAAGCTGCGTACCGATACACCCGCCCAGTTGGAGTGCGGCTCCTTCTCTTCCTGCCGAACCACCGACGAAATGCGTAATCGTGGTACTGATAAAAATGAGAAAAGACAAAAGAAAAGGCGGTTTGCGGTCCGAATAAATCGATTCAATGATCATATTCGTGTCGGCACCGTTTTCCATTTTGCAAAATCGGTAGAGCGCAAAGGTCACAACGCCCCCCAATGGGAGCAAAAGAAGCATATCGCCATGTCCAAGTCGCCATACCGTGGCAAAAGCGACACTGGCACAAAACATGGAACCAACAATGCCCGAAATCAAACCGGTCAGCAGACCAATGAACGACCACTTGAAGAAATTGGCAACGTAATTTGAGGCCGATCGGCATTTTCGCGCAGCAAGTTTCTCGGTTGCAACGAGCAGCTCTTCCAGTTCATCAGCGACAAGTTCGCCGTTCTGCGGTCCCTGTTCACAGGACGTATCGTGCACAACATCTCCGTGAGGGTTATTTGAACGCGTAAAAATACCCATATTTTTTCCCGTCGAGTAGCGATGTCAGAACACGAATGCAAATTCACTGCTGTTTCGATTAAGGCGGACGGTGTCATTCCGTGCACTTGTTATCCATATACTCTTTCATACTTTTCATCATACTCTTCATCGATACCACGACATTCATTATACCGTTCATATCGCGTCCGGACAAGCGGGCTTCAATGAATTACGGGCAAACTTGCCGTATAAAAAAGCCGATACGGCAAATTTGGGAGTACGGGAGCTTGCTCCAGTTTGACCAAATCGCTTTGAAAAGAGAACCACGGACTTTTACAATCGAAAACAGTACTTTTACGTTCCGCGTACAGAAGCAAAGTTTCATCGAAAGCGGCGGTGGGGCCGCTTTACACTATATTGTATGTATTGCATGCTTTGTATGTACCGGTTTTACACAAAGGGAAGATTTTTTAGAGTAATTCCGGGAATCGTTGGTTTATATCATTCTTCCTGTTTGAATACTCTTTCGCGCAAGATAAATATTCTCCCCCAACAAGAAACAAAAAACCCGGTCACCGCACTTGCGATTCCGGGTTTTTCATGCTACAAGACTTATCACCATATCCGAATGATACTGAAGGGAAAGTCTTTGTCCGTCAGACCTACCATCCGTAAACGATGTTCGATTCGATTGTTTTGCGAGCTTTTTCAAGATCGGCACCAGTCTGCTGCATATACAGGCGAATCGCGTGAAGCTTGTCGCCCGAGGCTTTCGAAAGGCATTCGCGAGCCAAATCGCAAATATCGGTTTTGCCCGTGATACCCAGTGCCGACTTGGAAATAACCCAAACGTCGCGCGGTCGTTTCACGATACGAACCGCTTCTTCAGAGGGATAATTCTCATACAAAACCTGCCGGGCGCCTTCTTCATCTTCGGCGCAGGCAATTACGATGTGCGAATAAGTTTCTATTTCAAACAGTGCCATATCATACCTATCTTTCTTTTTTAAAATCCATTCAGGAAAAAACAAGCATAGCAAATACCTGCGTTCCAAAACGAACATTCGTTCGCAAGGTTCTGATCGATACCGGTTTTTAACGGGAGTTGAACCTTGCGGGAACATAGACATTCACAATACAAACCTTTATACAACCTTTATTTGGACAACAGTTTTTCGGTCAGTTGATCGACCTTGTCGCCCGTTTTTGTCTCCTTGGCAGCGTCATTGGTCTGATACATGGAGGAAGAAGACTCCGCGGCGGGAGCCTGCTGCTCCATCAGGCGTTCATTCTCGTCCATTTTTTGCACCTTGTCGGTCGCAAGTTGAACCATTTTTTCGCCCACGACGATTTGCGATCGGGTAAAGAAAACACGAGGAATGGTCCCGCCCGCCTTTTTGACCGTTTTCGCGGCCAACTCGTTAAACGGAATGCTGTTTTCCTGATTCCATACCGCGGCCTGAACGGCCAATTGGTCTACCGATTGATCCGACAACATGGAGCAAAGTACATGGGTCGTCTTATTCTTGGTATAAGAAGCCAACGGAACCATGGTATAATTGAGAGCGGGTCGGGGTTCTTTCTTGCCGTGCTCAAGACAGACAGTGCGGACCTTGTCCCGAACGGTTTTTTCTGGTGGACTAAACCATCCACCACCACCGCCACCGCCCATGCCGCCCATACCGCCGCCGCCACCGCCCATGCCACCGCCGACCGACTGGTTGCCGCCGCCACCGCCGCCGCTACCACCGCCTCGACGACCGCCACCGCCCATGCCGCCCATGTCGCCCATCATGCCGCCTTCACCGAACATGCCAGCACCGGGCGGCTGTGCCAAAACCGGAACACCGGCAAAGGTTCGCGGCATATCGACCATTAACGGTTGCGCTCCCTTATTGGTTACACTGATAGTGCACTCCAAAGAGTTTTTGGGAGTCAATTTGACGTCGACAAGCCCATCTTTGACCGCCTTGAAAAGCTCGACACGTTGAGCCTCTTCCGGTTTGGTTTTAGTTCCGGCCGCAAAAGCGTCCAAACCCATCGAAACGAGCAGCCCCAATATCAACAACGAGCAAACTCTCAACCTCATTTCTTCCTCCGAACGCTCCCCAAGAGCGAAAACATGATATACTTCATTCCCGACTTTTCGCCGGACACTTCCATCATGACTTTCTGTAAAGACAACGAGACAAAAGCCTTTACGCAGTCAAAAAAAACCGGGGAAAAATTCCTTTTCCCTACTATACTATAATAACCGCTTTTTCTTTGTGTGTCTATCAGTATTTTACCTATTTTCGAAGAATTCATAAAATTCCCCGGTAAAATCGCTCTTCCTGTCACAATTCTTCCGAATTACCTTCTTTGTCTCTCAGAACCCCTCGGATTGTAATTCAAGATAACTTTTTCTTATGCTGTCACCTAAATGAAATACAGACACGCAATCAAGCAGTTTGCCGCGACAATCAGCAATCTGGGCTTCCGATTCGCACATTGTTTCCCACTCTGTGAAAAAACCAATACATGGGAGCTCATCCAGCGTTATTTGATACATCGTGTCTCCCCGTTGGACGGATACGCTGCGACGTTTTTTGATCACTTTCGCGACCGCCTTAAAGCCAAGCCGTTCGAAAAAAGTTTGCCATTGGCGAACAGTCTGTTTGGGAGATGCAAAACCTCCGATGGGCAACTCAATTTCTTCCCTGGTTTTCGTGGACACGTCGAGCTTGGGCCCTTTGTATGTTACGAAAGCACCATTGGGCGAAACACGCAAACGCAAACACTCGTCGGTTTGACGAAAATCCCGTGTCATGTGTTGAAAGAAAAGGTCTGACTCCTCGTGAGGCTGCCCGAATTCGACTCCGAATGCCTCTTGTAACTGCTGACAGTAGAGCTGGACATCGGGAATCTTGAATTTTGCTTCCACTTCAAACATGCAAGGCTCCATGATCGTTGTATGCTTTTCAGACACGCAGGGATGAATTCTGTTCGATCGGCGCCAGACTGAAGACAATTAGTGCTCCCCAGATGACGACAAAACTGATCCACTGAAACATGGTCATCGATTCACGAAAGAAAACAACCGCACATATGAATTGCAGTGTTGGTGTAATATATTGAATAAAACCGACCGTTGAAATTCCAATTCTGTGTGTCGCCGAGCCGAACAGAATGAGCGGGACCGCCGTCACGGCACCGCTTCCGACCAGCAAAGCAAAAAGGGGTATATCATGTACCCAAACGGCATCGTCACACCATCCGCCCGGGGCGTAAATAATATAGGCCAAACCAAAAGGGGCAATGGCGATCGTTTCGATACTCAAAGCCGACACCGAATCAACAGGAATCAATTTGCGTCCCATCGAATAGAGAGCAAACGATCCGGCGGCGGCCAGACTCCCCCAAGGGATACTCCCGATCCCCCAGGCAAAAACGACCACGGCAATAATACCAAGTACCACGGCGCATTTTCGCAAAGTACAAAGTCGTTCATGAAAAAAAACAATACCAAGCACGACATTGAACAAAGGACAGATATAGTTGGCAAAACTGGCGTGAAGTGTATGCTGATTTTGAACCATCCAGATAAAAATCCACCAGTTGACGCAAATCACCGCCGCGGTAAAACAGAGTGAAACCAACAGAACCGGCGTCTTTAAAACATGCAAAACGGAAGACCACTTATGCCGGATACAGATCACCGGCACCAGAAACAGGGAAACCGTCACGGCACGAAACGCAAGGATAATATAAGACGACGCTTCCTGTAACAAGCAAAAATAAAGCGGAAACAGTCCCCACAGAAAGAATGCGGAAATTGCGAGAAAGACACCAAAAAACTGCTGCTTGCCATAAGAGTCCGTCACGGCGCGTCTTTCCGGGTTTGTCGTCCGTTTTCAGTACCTGATGTATATTG
>JAQVID010000096.1 GCA_028695865.1 Thermoguttaceae bacterium
AGTGGAAGATTGTTCCTTCGATTTGTCCTTTACGAAAGAGTTCCAGCGCGAATTCCAATTGGTATTTCATGAAGTCCAAATCAATGGGCTGTTTGCCGCCGAAGTCCCACATATAAAGTCCCAAGAGCGTTTTCTTGTCCGGCATGATTTTGCGATAGGCTTCAAAATTCTCGCGGAGTTTCATGACGTCTTTGCCGGTCCAGGTCCAAAACGAAACGACATCGGCGTATCCCAGAACGTGTTTAATACCGGGCTTGAGTTGCCCTGAATAAAGGACAGCCGCCAAATCAACCTGCTTTTCCCGGGCATGGAGTTCCTGTCGCAGTTTATACATTTCTTCAAGGGAAAGAGCCGCGCGTGGAACTTCGAACTCTTCGCCCTTTTCATTTTTTTCCTTGACCAGCGGACCACCTTGAAAGAAATCGTCCAAATAAACACCGACCAGATTGGGCATGGTCTTAAAGAGTGAAAAAACGTAATCTTTCAGCAAATAATAGGACTTGTTTGAGGCACCCAAATTCCAGGCGATTCGTTTGACCTTTTTGAACTGATCGCGGTATTTTGCGTTGGGTTGTCCTCCGCGAATCACGCAAACGTTGGGTATGCCCATATGTTTGATTCCTTCGGCCATGCTCATCGGAGCACTCAGCGGAATTCTATAGACCCCTTTGGGACCATCGTAGGCACCCGGATCGTGTCCCCACATCCAGTGCCGGTCGGCCAAATACTTTTCATAGGGAATACGTCCGGCTCCTGTCGTGGCAAACAGGGCATCGGATGGAATAAGGGCACTGCCGGCCAGGACGGCGGACGCGGCCATAAAGCCTCTTCTGTTTAACGATAAACGCGTGGTCATGATCAATGTTCTCCTTTAGTTTAACAGTGAATTTACGTCGAATATAAACGCGAAGCGTTGCAAAGGACGATGATTACGATTTGTGTACGATGTGTTCGGTTTTGTAAATTTCGGGCACAGGCAACGTTTTTATATTGTAAGGGGAAATCGGGGTCCATGCAAGTCTTTTTTGGCGAGATCGGAAAAAACGTGTGGATAATTCAGGGAATCTGTGGAAACTTTTGTGTTTGTAGCGTTTTTTTGTGAAGGGAAAAATTACGTGCTGACGATATAAGAACAGACTGAATTGTTTGTGAATCACGTTTTTGCGTAAATTCCAGTTGGGGTCGTTATGAAGGTAAAGAACAAACTCCTGCCGATTATTATGCTGGTTCTTTTTGGAGTACCGGGCATATTTGCCGAAGGATTGCACATAGTGCTTCCTGGCGGTATTGGCATGATTTACCACATGGTGGATCAATCGGGAAATCACCAGCGAAATTCGACGTCGTTTCCGCAACCGATTCAGTACAATCCAAACTGCCCGATTTGTCAGTTTTGTTCCATGTCAGTCGTTAGTTCATTTTCGTTTGTTCTTACGGCGATCATGGTTCTTATCGGGACGATCGTTATCGGGACGTACCGTCGTCCGGTCTGTTCTATTAGTAAAACCGTTTTCCAGCGTGGACCTCCAGAGGCAATCCTGTTCTAATCGGGATTCCTTAGGTGAAGCAGAGGTAAAATCGTTGTTCGTATCCAGTTCGTTGGACTGGTCATCTCAGCGCGTGCGATGAATGTATTTGAGGAAAATCATTTTATCGTTGCATCTTTGCAGCTTTGCATTGTTGCAGCTTTGCATTGTATTACCTTGCTCACCCCCCTTCGCGACACCAGTATTACGCGACAGCAGTTTTTTTCTCGACAGCACGACGGTGCGAAGCAGCACGGCCGTGAGGCAGGAATCATACGTCGCGACACGGCCAAGCGTCATTGTTTTGCACCATGATGATGATACGATGGAGGTATGATCATGTTTGTTTCAGCAGTATGGGCAGCGAAAGAGCGGGCGGTTTTCACAAGGTATTACGCTGTGAAAATCGCGACATTCCTTTTGCTGATTACATTATTCTCGGGCTGTATGGCCGGACGGACAAACCGTTCTTATGAGAGCACAGGAAATATTTCTGCGCAAAAGGCAGAAAGGTCCGACGTCCGAAAGGAGGAGATTTTAGCTACAGAGAGCAAATCTCGTTTTTCAGCGGATGAACAGGAAGAAACCGGAAAGACAGAGCAAATCAAGCTGGTTTCCCATTCGGAAGACAGAACCGAATCGAACAATTCGCAAGCAAAAAACGGATTGAACGATCAAAGCGGCAAGTCCGCAGGGGGGGAGTCCGCAGCAGAGTCCGTCACAGAGTCGGTCACAGAGTCGGTCACAGGGCAGGCCAACGACTCCGTCACAGAGTCTGCCACAGGGCAGGCCAAAGAGTATTGGACTTTTGATCAGGCGATTAAGGCGACGTTGCAATCAGACCGGCAACTTCAGGCAGGCATGATGCTTGTTCAGGAATCGCATGCCGATTGGTGGACGAGTTCTCTTTTGCCGAATCCGGAGTTTTCCATAGCGGGAGGAACATTGCCGTTTAAAGCATTAACGCCGGAGCGTCCGGGAGGTCCTCCGCAGCTTGATATGGAAATCGCGTTTCCCATCGACTGGTTTCTTTTTGCGAAACGGGCCGCGAGCATGGAGAGTGCCCGACTTGGTGTTTCCATGTCGGAAACAGAGTATGCCGATCTGATTCGAGGACGGGTTACGATGACCGCCATTGCGTATTATGATGTGCTGGAGGCGAAAGAACTCTTGCAACTTGCCCGGGAAGACAGAGATGTATTAACCCGTTTGGAGTCGATTATGAAGCAGGCGCGTGACGCGGGTGGCATTTCGGAAATCGATTGTAAGCGCGTTCAGTTGGATCGTTTGCAGTGTCAGCAGACTGTCTTGGACGTACAAGCTCAATTGAAGGTTGCCAAGGCCAAGTTGTGGTCGCTCTTTGGACGAAGTGATTCGCAACCGGATTATGAGGTGAGCGGTTCACTTGATATTTCGGAAGAGGTACAACCATTACCAATAGAGGAAGCTTTAGACATGGCGTCGCGAAATCGCCCGGACATTCGGCGAATGCATCTTCAAGTTGCGCAGGCAGGAACAAACATGGTTGTGGAGCGACGAAACGCGCTTCCTGAAATTACACCGAGTTTCGGATATTCCCATCAGTATCAGGAGTGCATAGGCGATCCTGATTTTGACGGTTGGGGAGTCGGACTGGGAATGAATGTTCCTTTGTTTGATCGTAATCAGGGGAACCGGGCAAAGGCTCAGGCGTCGATGACGCGTGCCCGGTACGAATTGCAAGCGGGTCTGATCGACCTTCAGGCCGAAGTGCGGGAAGCGGACGAAAACATTCGAGTCGCCATTGACAAAGCAAAGATCATCGCCGGGGAGCAAGTTGAACTGGCGTTGCGTGTTCGTGACAGTGTAATTCAGGCGTACAAGGAAGGCGGTTATCATCTTATTGACGTTTTGAACGCCGAAACGAGTTATCGGGAAACGAAACGTCTGTATTTGACGAGCCGGGCCGATTATTGGCGGGCCTTGTTCACTTACAACAGCATTATTGGAAAAACGACCATGCAGGGAGGTAATATAAATGTGCGAGACAAATAATAACAGTCCGATGAATGATACATGTGGGAATGGTGTTACGACGGAGCACGCAGGCGGGAATCTTGAAACGGCAAGCAAACCGACCATACAAGATTCGCAAGTCGGCCAGCCGTCGTCGTCCAGTCGATTTTGGGACGGAGTGCATTGTTTTTTGGCTTTTTCGATCGTCTGTGGCGTACTGTTTTACTTGATTAAAACGCCAACGGGCGCAACGTTTTCAGCCGCGGCACACAGTACGCTTGACATTCAGAGCGATGTCGTCATTCTTCCCAATGGAGATATTCAATTTGAGAGCGGAAGTTCATTGCTTGAGCGACTTCATATTGAAACCGTTTCGAAGGTCAAGACGAAGGACCCATTGTTTGAAGTTTCAGGGAGTGTGCTTGGAAGTTATCGCCCACAGGGGAGTGAATATCAATGGCAATTCTCGTCGCCGACGCTATTGACTTTGTATACCGATTGGCAGAAGTCGGTGAACGACGTTGCGTTTTACACCAGGCAACTGGCCTCGACGAAAGAACTTGCGGAAACGAAAACGATTGCTCTGAGCAAACAGTTTGAGCGAAAAAAGAAACTGGTAAAAATTGGAACCGATACGAAGCAGGACCTTGCGTCGACGGAAGCGGAACTTCTGCAAGTGCAAATAGAGGAACGCAAGAATATATACGAGGCGGAAACGGCAGTTACAGTTGCCAGGAAGACGGAGAGTACCTTTTTGCGACAATTGGAGCAGTGTGGTTTGAATCCCAGGCTTTTGGATTCCACCGCCAAAGATCATGACGTGATTCGAGCGAATATTCCGGGCAGTTTTTTCGACAAGGTTTCTGTCGGTTTGGAATGTCGTGCTTCGTTTCAGGATTTTCCCAGTGTTCATTTTACCGGGACGATAAGGGAGATCATACCTGTTCTTTCGCAAGAATTTGGAACGCTGTGCGTCCTTTTCGTGGTGAACGATCCGAAAGATTTTCTTCGTCCAGGGATGTTTACCGACGTTGGAATCGGAACGGAAGAGCGTGAGATTCTTGTTGTATCGCCGGAATCGATTCTGCATATTGGCGATTCAGATTTCGTCTTGGCGCGAAAACATGATTCGCTTTGGAGTGTCAGAAAGGTCAAGGCCGGGAACGTTCATACGCAAGGCATGGAAATCGTTCATGGACTGGCTCAGGGCGAGCAGGTTGCGGGGCAAGGGGTTATTTTGCTAAAAGGGTATGTTTCCGAGGCGCTTGCGCAGGTAAACGAAAAAACAAATACAGACCGCATGGCTCAAAAACAATCGGAGAATACGGAGAATAAAACGCATGCGGCCCCGGAAGCAACAGCGACCGGCAAGGGGCGGGAAGGCGGCGTCAAATGATTGCTTCACTACTGAAAACGACGCAAAAGCACCGGCTGATTATGCTTGGTCTGTTTTTTGTTGTTGTGGGATGTTGCATTTATGCCGCGACTCAACTTCCAATCGATGCCTATCCGGATATTTCACCGCAGAAGGTTTCTGTTGTTACGGCCTATCCCGGTTGCGCTCCGGAAGAAGTTGAGCGTCAGGTCACGATCCCGATTGAAATTGCCATGCGCAACATTCCCAACGTGATGAATGTCCGTTCTCAAACGATCTTCGGGCTTTCTGTGGTCGATCTTATTTTTAAAGATGGAACGGAAACGTATTGGGCACGGCAGCAGGTAAACGAGAAGCTTGGCGGAATTGATCTTCCTGACGGCGCGGAAAAGCCGGAGCTTGGTCCGGCCACGTCGTCTTGCGGCGAGATATATCGATATGAAATCGTATCGAGCGGCGCGGCGGATGTCATGGAGCTTCGTACCCTGAATGAATGGGTAGTCATTCCGCGACTACTTCGAGTTCCGGGCGTGGCCGATGTTTCGAATTTCGTGGGGTTGGCAAAGCAGTATGTAATTTACATTGATCCATCGCGTTTACGGGGCAGTAATTTATCGCTGGAAGAGATTGTCGAAGCGGTTGAAGAGAACAATTCGGCGGCGGGCGGAAGTCTTCTCAATCGTGGAAGTATGGCCTTGGTCATTCGGGGCACGGGTCTGCTTGAGAATATAGACCAGATACGGAATATTTTCATTAAGACAATCGACGGTCATCCGATTTACGTCAAGGACGTTGCCCGAGTGGAACGCGGAGCCGCTGTACCCTGGAGCGTTTATTGCAAGGATAAAAAAGAGGAATCGGTTGAAGGAATCGTTTTGATGAGACGTGGTGAAAATCCGTCTCGTGTTCTCGTGTCGCTTAAAGAAGCCGTACAGGAGTTGAATAACGGTCACTTGCCGGAAGGAATTCAAATTGATCCTTTTTATGATCGGCAGTTTCTCGTTGACAGTACGTTGCATACGGTCACGCACAGTGTTTCGCTTGGGGTGCCCCTTGTTGTTTTGGTGCTCCTTGTCTTTTTGGGGCGTCCTTCCATGGCGTTTTTGGTCGCGGCAACGATTCCGTTTTCGCTGCTGTTCGCCCTTGGCATGATGTATTTGACGAATATTCCTGTCGGACTCCTGTCGATTGGGGCGATCGATTTCGGTATTATTGTCGATGGTTCCGTGATCATGGCGGAAAACATTGCCCGGCAATTTGGCAAACGGGGAGTCATTCAAAAGGGGCAGGGCAGGGAAATCATTGAGGAAGCGTCTTTGGATCGCTGTCATCCGGTATTTGTATCGGTTCTTCTGGTGATGGTCGCGTTTTTGCCGCTTCTGACATTGACCAGTATTGAAGGCTTGCTCTTTCGGCCTATGGCATTGACCTTGCTTTACGCTTTGGCTGGCGCTCTGTTGTTCGCGTTGATCTTTGTACCGATTTTTGCCGGTTTCCTTTGCAAAAACGGATATCGGGAATGGGAAAATCCGGTACTTCGGCTTGTTACACCGCTTTACGCGGCTGTGATAGCCCAATTTATTCGATGGCGCTGGTTTGTTGCCGCGTTGGCCGTTTCGTGTTTGCTGGTTGTTATGTTTCGCGTTGTACCCCATTTGGGAATTGAATTTTTGCCGTATATGGATGAAGGTACCATTTGGGTCAAAGCGAATTTCCCCGATGGTATTTCGTTGGAGCAAACTTCATTTTACACAAGAGATATTCGCAAAACAGTTCTTGAATTCGAGGACGTGAGTTTTATTTCTGCGCAAATAGGTCGCGCGGACGCGTTTTCCGAGCCGTTTCCGCCCAGTCGGGTTGAAATGATGATTGCCCCGAAGCCGCACGATCAATGGCGGCACTTCAAAACGAAGCAGGAACTGATCGCCGCGATTGGCAAACGTTTGCGAGAAGAATTTCCGACGACACGCTTTAATTTTACGCAGCCCATTATCGATATGGTGACGCAAGACACGAACGGTACTTCCGCGAAATTGGCCGTCGAGCTTTCGGGCCATGATTTTACCGTACTTCATGAGAACGCGGCAAAAGTAAAGCATCTTCTTCGAAGCATCCCGGGAACACTTGACGTCAATATGGAACAGGAAGGGCCGCAAGCTCAACTGCGTATAGTACCGGATCGCAAGCGATGTGCGCGTCACAATGTTCGAATCGCGGACGTAACGCGCATGATCAATACGGCGATGGGCGGCGATCCGATTGGAACGCTTTATGAGGGAGACCGAAGTTTTGACGTCGTCGCCAAATTGGAAAAGAAAGCGATAAGTTCGCCGGAAGCGATTGGAAAATTACCGGTGCATTCCGCGACAGGTGTTCCTGTTGCGCTTGCGGAAGTTGCCGATATTGACGTTGCGGACGGACAAACGGTGATAGCCCGGGGAGACGGTATTCGGCGGCTAACGGTCCGTTGCGATGTCTTTGGTCGGGATGAAGGCGGACTGGTTGAGGAAGCTCAAAAACGGTTTGAAAAAGAGATCACGCTTCAGCCGGGATACAAGGCCGAGTGGCTTGGCATGTTCGAGAACTTGCACCGGGCGTTTCATCATTTTATGCTGATTATTCCGGCGACCATTGCGACATTTTTTTGATTCTGGCCGTGAACTTCGGTTCGCTTCGTGGAGCGTTCATTTTATTGTTGCCGATTCCGTTTGCTTTTGCGTCCGGAGCGTTGGCTTTGTATTTCAGGGGAATGAACATGAACGTTTCGACCGGAGTCGGTTTTGCCACTCTGTTTGGTGTTGCAATTATGGACGGCGTTTTGATGTTCCAGGGAATTACGAAATATCGCTTATCCGGTTTGACTTTGGACGAATCGATTGTTCGCGGACGAGTTGATCGTCTTCGGCCCGGGCTCATGACGACGCTGGTTGCCATTCTCGGACTGTTTCCCGCTTCGATTGCGACGAGTCTGGGAAGTGATGTTCAACGACCTTTGGCGACGGTGATTATTTGGGGATTGGCCGGATCAACGATTTTTACCCTGTTTATTACGCCGGTGTTTTACAGAATCTTTGTTCCGCCGCTCAAGCGTCGTCATGGAGGGGCATAGGGTCCTTGATCGTGTCATGTACGCTGCGCCGGAGGGAACCTTGTTCGTATCCGGCGTTGCGCGGCGCACTATGGTCGTCATTCAGAATGAAAGTTTATTTTTTCGCCTCTTGTTGTGCGAGTTCCAGATCGTGGTTTAACATGTCCTCGACGAGTTCGGTAAACGAATGACGTGGTTTCCAGCCGAGTTTTTCGCGTGCTTTGGTCGCGTCGCCGCAGAGCAGATCGACTTCGGCGGGGCGAAAATACAATGGGTCAATTTCGATTAAGACTTTACCGGTCTTTCGTTCGCAGCCTTTTTCGTCTATACCGGTTCCTTTCCAGACAATATCAAGATCGAGACGCGAGAAGGCAATTTCGATAAATTCGCGAACCGAATGTGTTTCGCCGGTTGCCAGGACGAAGTCGTCGGGCTCATTGTATTGCAAGATTGCGTACATTCCTTCGACGTAATCGGCGGCGTGGCCCCAATCGCGTTTGGCGTCGATATTCCCGAGATAGAGTTTTTCTTCCAGGCCCAATTTGATACGGGCGGCCGCTCGGGTAATTTTGCGAGTCACGAAAGTCTCACCGCGAAAGGGGCTTTCGTGATTGAACAAAATACCATTTGACGCGAACATGCCGTAAGCCTGCC
>JAQVID010000097.1 GCA_028695865.1 Thermoguttaceae bacterium
CAATTTAATGCGCCGCGTTAAACTGGCCGGTATGGAGCAATACTTCGACGAAGTGCTTGTTCCGACCGAAAAAGTCTCTGTTGTCAAGAATGGTCAAAGAAAAGTAACGAAGCGTAAACTCTATCCGGGATATTTGATGGTTCGCATGGAAATCAACGATGATACGTGGTTTCTGGTGCGTGAGACTTCCGGTATTGGCGATTTTACCGGATCGGGCGGGAAGCCGGTTCCGATGTTGCCCCATGAAGTCGAGCAGATTTTGCGAGCTGAACATGAAAAGACGGACGAGGCGCCGAAATTGAAGATACCGTACGAAATTGGTGATCGGGTTAAGATCGTCGATAGTACGTTTAGAGATGTCGAGGGGGAGGTGCATTTGATCGATGAAAACACCGGTCGGATCACCGTTAATATTACAATATTTGCCCGTACCACTCCTGTGGAGCTTGAGTATTGGCAAGTAGAAAAAACTGAGAATTGAGGCATTTAAACAATGGCAAAACAGCTAACAGCTACAGTAAGGTTTCACGCCACCGGTGGAAAGGCAACCGCAGCACCCCCTGTCGGTACCGCACTTGGTAAGTACGGCCTGAACCTTGGTCAATTCGTTCAACAATTTAATGAGCGAACCAAGGACAGTATGGGAATGCGAATCCCCGTGGTGGTGAAAGTCTACAATGACAGAAGCTTTGAATTGGAAACGAAAAGTCCACATTCCGTCGATTTGCTCAAGCAGGCAGCCGGGATCGTCAAAGGTTCAACACATGTTCCGAAAGAGCGGGTAGGGCAGATTACAGTTGCTCAACTTCGCGATATTGTGAAGGTCAAACAAAAAGACCTTAATTCGCATGATGTTGACCAGGCGGTTCACGTTCTCATGGGAACGGCACGCAGCATGGGTCTGGATGTCGTCGAGTAGAATTGACGTTGGGACAGCAAATGAGCGTGGGCACACAAAATGAGCGTGGGCACACAGGCCTTTTTCAGAAAATAATTTCTCGCAGGAATAGAAAAGATATTTGTTGTCCCTGTTAAAATAACAATCAAACTTTTAACAGAGAATGTGATATGATGGCGAAAATTTCAAAGCGAATGAAAGCAATGGAAGCAAAGCTTCCGAAATCCAAGGCACCGGTTTCCCTAAACGAGGCGGTGAAGATATTGAAGGAATTCAATACGACGAAGTTTGATCAAACTGTAGAAATTTCAATGCGGCTTGGTATTGATTCGAAGCAGTCGGACCAGCTTGTTCGTGGTTCCGTTGTCCTTCCTCATGGAATTGGCAAGAGTGTCCGTATTGTAGTTTTTGCGAAAGGGGCCAAGGCGGAAGAAGCGAAAGCGGCAGGAGCGGATGAGGTTGGTGAGGCTGAATTGGCCGATAAGATTAAGGGTGGTTGGTTTGACTTTGATGTCTGTATTGCCACGCCTGACATGATGGGTTTGGTTGGACCTTTGGGACGAGTTCTTGGTCCGAGAGGTTTAATGCCCAGTCCGCGAGCGGGTACCGTTACTCCTGATGTCACGAAGACAATCCACGAGTACAAAGCCGGTAAAGTTGAGTTCAGAAACGACAAGGGTGGTATTGTTCACGGTATCGTTGGTAAGTTGAGTTTTGACGCCGCGAAGATTGAGGAAAACATTTCCGCGTTTATTGCTTATGTCAATTCGCTCAAACCGGCGACTATCAAAGGTGTTTATGTTAAATCGATTTCACTTTCGGCGACCATGAGTCCCGGAATCAATGTGATGGTTTAATTTGCGTGATTGATAAGAATCGCGTATGTCAAGATAAAACCCTTAACCTGGATTCAATGAAGAACAATGAGTAGATTTGTTAAAGATATTATCATTAGAGATCTCAAAAAGAGACTCAATGGCGTTCAAAACGCGCTTATGCTCAACGTCATCGGGATGGATGTCAATACAAGCAATCGGCTTCGTAAAGACCTGGTTTCCCGTGGTATTAACATTCTTGTCGTCAAGAACAGCATGGCTCAAAAAGCCACGGCTGGTACTCCACTGGAAGCGCTGTTTGCCGATCTTCCTGATCGCAGTTGCGCTGTTTGTTGGGGAGCAAGCGATATAGTTGCGTTGGCGAAAGAAATAGTCCGCATTTCCAAAGATAAAGCGTTTGACAAGTTGGAAATACGCGGAGGTGTTCTGGATGGAGAAGCTTTTACCGCGGACGGTGTTGTTGATATCAGCAAGTGGCCCACACGCGAAGAGCAGATTTCGATTTTGCTTGGTCAGATTGTTGGAGTCGGTTCGAAGCTTTCTTCGCAATTGCTTGCCGCTGGTGCCAACCTGGCCAGGCAGATCAAGCAACTTGCCGACAAAGAAGAAGAGCAGGAAGAAGCTCCGGCAACCGAGGAATCGGCCGCATAACGTGTTGGTTTGGAAGTCAAAGTGCAGATGTTGCACCCTTGAATATAATAATGTGACAATTTAATTACAATTTGCCGTAAGGTCGCGAACCACAAGGACTGTTTCGTAAACGGTCCTCTGGTAATAGTGGGAGTCTTTGCGGCAGACCCAGAAAGGAACTTTACAATGTCCAGTGACGAAGTAACCCGTGAATTCTCTGATTCCATTAAAGAACTCGGCGACAAGATTATGGCGATGACCCTTAAGGAAGCCAAAGAACTCAGCGATTACCTTAAGGAAGTCCATGGAATCGAACCCGCCGCTGGCGGAGCTGTCATGGTTGCCGGTCCGGCTGCTGGTGACGGTGGTGCCGCGCCCGTGGAAGAGAAGACCGAATTTGATGTCGTCCTTGAAAACTATGGTGCCAATAAGATCAACGTCATTAAGGTTGTCCGTACCGCTACCGGTGCGAGCCTTGGCGATGCCAAGTCGATGGTTGAATCCGCTCCGAAAGCGATTAAGACAGGTATTTCAAAAGATGAAGCCGAGAAGCTCAAAAAAGAACTTGAAGAGGCTGGAGCAACCGTCTCACTCAAGTAGTTTTTTGTCAGATATCAGCCGCGATAATTTGAACGTGTCAGCAGCAAATTTTTGTGCTGCTTGACCGTTGAATTTCAGTGAAGCGGTTGTATGTGATTGAAAGACCGACCTGGTTTATCCCAAGCCGGTCTTTTTTTGTGTGGATATTGTATCGTCACGTATGGCCATGTTGTTGAGTGTATGGTCCATCGGTTTATCGGTGTCAACGGAAATAAAAAAGAATAAATAAACGAGCGAAACACAAATAAAAAACTATGTACGGAAAGCAAGTGGTGCAACAGAAATAACAAGAGGAATACGTCTTCCCTTTGTTGTTTGTTTGATATTGCTTTATACAGGTTTGTTGCGAGCTTTCGCCAATGTATCAGCTTTATGTATGAATGTGGACGTTGGTAAGGGCTAATGAATATTGATGTTATCCATGAAACGATTATTGGCAGTTGCTTTTAGCGGGATATTGCCTCCTTGTCGGTGCATCCGAGGGATGTAAGAATTGCCTATATTGTTTGTTTTGCCTGAATTTTACCGAAACGAAGCAGAAAAAGTAAAAAAAAGGGGTTGGGAGGGGGTTGTACTGTTTTTAGTTCTATGCTATTATTATAGTTCGGCGATTTTTATATATTAGTCCGACACCTTTCTATAGTACCAATTAAAGGAGGCTGTTCTTTTATGGCTACAACATCGCGGCGAAAACTGCATTTAACGGAAACTCGTCAATTCGGCAGTCAAACTTACAACTATCCCATTCCTGATCTGACCGCCTTGCAGACTAAAAGTTACGCGAATTTCCTTCAACTTGATGTTCCGCCGGAAGAACGGAAGGATCAGGGCTTGGAATCTGTGCTCCGGGAAATTTTTCCCATCGAGAGTTACGAAAAGACATCGCGACTTGAGTATGTGAATTACGAACTGGAAAAACCGCGTTATTCTCCTGATGAATGTCGGCAGCTTCATATGACGTACGGTCGTTCGTTCAAGGTGCGACTGCGTCTGGTACGGGAAGACAAGTCGATTGAGCAGGATGTCTACCTGGGCGAACTTCCGGTGATGATAGGCGGGGGTGAGTTTATTATCAACGGTGCCGAGCGTGTTGTCGTCAGTCAGCTTCACCGAAGTCCTGGTATCGATTTCATTACGGAAACCGATGTGGATCGCAAGAGTTTCAGTTGCCGAATTATACCGGAACGGGGGAGTTGGATTGAGCTTCACATTTCCCGCAAGGAAACGATTCAGGCTCGTATCGACCAGAGCAGTAAATTTCCGATCATGACGCTTTTGCGGGCAATGAGTTCCGATTTCAGCAGTGATGTTGATATTTTACGGGCATTTTACAAGACGGAAGTTGTCAAGTTCAAGGGCGGGGTTCCTTCTTCGCGTATCGATGGCAAAATAGCGGTGGGCCAGATCAAGTATCCGCCGAAGTCGGCGCACGCGGACGAAGTGATTGTCGAGTCGGGGCAGGTTATTACGAAGAGTAAAGCCGAAGAGATTAACACCTCGGGCATTAAGTCGATTGAGGTGATGGATGCTCCGCGTAACAAGCTTCTTCTCAATTCGCTTGAGGAAGACAAAACGAAGTCGCATGAAGAGGCGCTTTTAATTATTTATAAGCGTCTTCGTCCGGGCAACCCGCCTCAAATCGAGAAAGCCCGCGACCTGTTCAACGAGAAGTTTTTCGATACGAATCGTTATCGGCTGGGGCGTGTTGGGCGATTCCGAATGAATCGCAAGCTTAATATGAACGCGTCGCTTGATGCCATGGTTCTCGAAGGAAACGACCTTGTTCAGGCGGTAACATACCTGTATCGTCTTTGGGGCGGCGATTCTGAAGTGGAAGTCGACGATATCGACCACTTGGGTAACCGGCGTCTGCGTACCATCGACGAGTTGGCCGCTGATGATTTGCGTAAGGGATTTCTCAAATTGCGTCGAACGGCCCAGGATCGTATGCGGGAAGACGCGACCCCCCAAAGTATTATCAATACAAAAAGCATTTCGTCCTCGATTGAATACTTTTTTGGTCGCGGCGAATTGTCGCAGGTTGTAGACCAAACGAATCCGCTTTCCATGTTGACCCATGAGCGTCGTCTTTCCGCTCTTGGTCCTGGCGGTTTGAATCGTAAACGGGCAGGTTTTGATGTCCGCGATGTTCACTCGTCGCACTATGGCCGTATTTGTCCGATTGAAACTCCTGAAGGTACGAACATCGGTTTGATTTCCAGTTTGGCAATTTACTCTGGTGTGGATGAATTCGGATTTCTGATTTCGCCTTATCGCAAAATCGTGGACGGTGTTATTACGAATGAAATCCAATGGTTGCGTGCCGATGAAGAACATGAAGCGTGTCTCGTTCCGGCCGATACGCCGATTGTTTACGACGAGAATAACGTTGGACGGCTTTTGGCGGACCCGGTTACCGGACTTGTCATTGCGCGTCATCGGGGCGACTACGAGCCAATGACCGTGGAGCAGGTGGAGTTTATCGACGTTTCGCCCAATCAGATGATTGGTGTTTCTGCCGGCCTGATTCCGTTTTTGGAGCACGACGACGCCAACCGTGCCTTGATGGGTTCGAACATGCAACGGCAAGCGGTTCCGCTTCTTTTGACCGAGGCGCCGATTGTTCAGACCGGATTCGAAAAGGCGGCGGCGTACAATTCCAGCCTGCTTGTTCGTGCTACGCGGTCCGGTAAGGTTACTTACGTCGACGCGGCCAAAATCGTCATTACCAATGGCGACGACGAAGATATTTATACGCTTCGTAAATTTGTGGGCCTTAACGAACGAACGTGTCAAAACCAGAAACCGGTCGTCACGCTTAATCAGGAAATCAAGGCGGGCGACGTTATTGCCGATGGTGCCAGTACGGATCACGGTGTTCTTGCCTTGGGGCGAAACGTGCTCGTGGCATTTATGGTTTGGGATGGTTTCAACTACGAAGACGCGATCATTATCAGCGAAGAGCTCGTTCAGAACGATACATACACTTCGCTCCATATTGAAGAATATGATTCTGAAATCCGCGAGACCAAGTTGGGACGTGAGAAGTTTACTCGCGATATTCCCAACGTCGGCGACAAGCCGCTGCGTAACCTTGACGAAAACGGAATTGTTCGTGTTGGAACTTATGTTCGTCAGGGAGATATTCTGGTAGGAAAGGTTTCGCCGAAAAACAAGACGGAATTGACTCCGGAAGAAAAGCTTTTACACGCGATTTTCGGTCGTGCGGGAGAAGACGTCAAGAACGAATCGCTTGAAGTTCCTTCGGGCGTTGAAGGGATCGTCATCGGTGCTCATCGCTTCAGTAACCGGGCGAGCTTGACCGAAGCGGAACGTCAGTTGTACGATCGGGAACTTGCTCAAATTGAGAAGGATGGCAACAAGCGAATTACCGAAGTGTTTGGGGCCATGATCGACGAAATGGAGCAACTTATCGGTCAGACGATCATCGATGCCGATGGCGAGTCGCTCGTTCAGGAAAAAGACCCGAAATACGTTGCTGAACAGGCCAAAACGTTTTCGTTTGATCGCATGGTTCGTGACATGGATCTGGGTGACAAGCAGAGTTTGGTTGAAAGTCTGAAAGAGCTTTACATGACCAAAAAGCACCGGGTGGAAGAAGCAATTGATGCCCGGGATCGCGCAAGAAACTCCATGGCGTGCGGCGACCAGCTTAAACGTGGTGTGCTTCAGATGGTCAAAGTTTACATTGCGGCCAAGCGGGTTATTTCCGTGGGCGACAAGATGGCGGGCCGTCACGGTAATAAAGGTGTGATCGCGAAGATACTTCCGAAAGAGGACATGCCGTTTTTGGCCGATGGAACGCCGATTCAAATCATGTTGAATCCGCTTGGCGTACCGTCTCGTATGAATGTCGGGCAGATTTTGGAAACACACTTGGGTTGGGCGGCGGCTCACCACGGTTATACCGCGATTACGCCCGTCTTCGATGGCGCGACCGAGGAACAGATCAACGACGAATTGGCTCGTGCCGGACTTCCAAAACACGGTAAAGTTCGATTGTATGACGGTCGAACAGGGCAACCGTTCGGGCAGGAAACGACTGTTGGTTACATTTACATGCTGAAGCTTCACCATTTGGTTGACGACAAGGTTCATGCCCGAAGTACGGGTCCTTATTCGCTTATTACGCAGCAGCCGTTGGGTGGAAAAGCACGATTCGGCGGTCAGCGTTTCGGTGAAATGGAAGTTTGGGCTATTGAAGCTTATGGCGCTGCATATACCTTACAGGAACTTCTGACGGTCAAGAGCGACGACGTGGAAGGCCGAACCAAGATTTATGAATCCATGGTGAAAGGCGAGAACACATTGGAGGCGGGTACCCCGGCCAGCTTCGACGTACTTATCAACGAAATCAAGGGCTTGGCTCTTGATATGGAACTTGTTCCGGCTGAAAGCAGGAAACTGGACTTCTCGGGTGAGACCGGTTTTTAACATTCAGTGAAACGTCGTTAACCAATCAACAAGCACGTGGGGAAAGTCGAGAGTCAATCCCCAGGAATACAACATAACAGAATCAGGGAAGGAGTGTCTGCGGTGAGCAGTGGAGATACTTACGACCGAATCAACGATTTTAACGCGGTAAAAATTTCTTTGGCGAATCCGGAGAAGATTCGGAGGGAGTCCAAAGGAGAAGTGAAAAAGCCCGAGACGATCAACTACAGAACGTATCGTCCGGAAAGAGACGGGCTTTTTTGCGAGAAAATTTTTGGTCCGGAAAAGGACTGGGAATGTTCTTGCGGAAAATACCGTGGTATGAAGTACAAAGGAATGACGTGCGACCGTTGCGGTGTGAAGATAACGCACAGCCGCGTTCGCCGTACCCGCATGGGGCATATTAACTTAACGGCTCCTGTCGTTCATATTTGGTTCTTCAAAGCGGCATCGAGTCGATTGGCGACGTTGTTGGCGATGAAGGCGACGAGTCTCGAAAAAGTAATTTATTTTCAGGATTATGTTATAATCGATCCGGGCGAGACGCCGCTGAAAGCCGGAGAACTTCTTACGGAAGAAGAGTACCGCAAGAAACGTGAAGAATACGGCCCAAAAGCGTTTACAGCAGGGATGGGAGCCGAAGCGGTTCGTGAGCTTCTCAAGCGTCTTAACGTTGTCGATGAGTCCCGAAAACTTCGTGAAGAGCTTGCCGAAACAAAATCGAAGCAGCGTAAAAAAGACCTGATTACCCGCTTGCGACTCATTGAGTCTTTGCGCAATTGTAGCAGTGAAAACAATCCTGCCTGGATGGTACTGGACGTTATTCCCGTTATTCCTCCTGACTTGCGACCGCTTGTGCTTCTGGAGTCCGGGACCTTTGCGACAAGCGACCTGAACGACCTTTACCGTCGTATTATCAATCGGAACAACCGGTTGCGAAAGCTTGTCGATCTCAATGCTCCTGAAGTGATTATCCGCAATGAAAAGCGAATGCTTCAGCAGTCGGTCGATGCGCTGTTCGATAACGGGCGTTGCAAGCGTCCTGTGGTCGGTTCGAGCAATCGGCCTCTTAAATCGTTGACCGATATGATCAAAGGCAAGCAGGGTCGTTTCCGTAGATCGGAAGAGCACAC
>JAQVID010000098.1 GCA_028695865.1 Thermoguttaceae bacterium
TTGTTTTCAGCAGCTTCGGACTGTTTGGTATACTCATTGTCTTCAAAAGAGGTCAATGTATTGGGAAGTGTTTTTTCAAGCAAGGAGTAAATATTGCGTTTTGACAGAAGCGGTTGACCGGCATCGGCAAGGGAATTTTTTTCGATGAACGAAGTCAGGGCACTGAGTTGGAATGAGGAATCCAAATAGCTTGTATCGGCATGGTAACTGATTCGTTGAGCGGCGTCGCGGTTTGTTGCTCCAGCCCATATTGCGGCGTAAACAAGTTGCTCTTCAATAGCGCGCGATCCGGTTTGATCGATAGCCGCGACGCAGGCGGTTCCACTGGCAGCGCGAAGCTGAATCGCTTGTCCGGACGCGTTGGCTCCGGCTCCGTCGAGCAGTTCACGAATGGATGTGTATTTGAGAGACTGCTTCATTTCTTCTTTGGCTCGGCGCATTTCGGCCAGACCGACGCCGCTGGTTTCAAGCAGCGATACCGTAACCGGATGTTCACCACTGGAGCGAGGCCAAATCGCGTCGCCCAAAAAGAAATCTTTGTCGGTTCGATCAGCATTGGAGACGGAAAGTGTTGGACTGGCGAAGTTCCACAAAGCTTTTTTGTAGAGCGAATCGACTTGATACAGGCCAATAGCGATATGAGCGACATCCAGGAACGGCGGCTCTTGCCATTCGTGGAGTCCCAACTTGTTGACATTACAAACGGTTAGGGGGATGAAGTTGAGACGCCGCTGTTTGAAAGCGGGATAGACGACGTCTTTTGGGGGATACAGCAGGTCGAACTGAAGCCAGTCTTTTCGAATAGACTTTCCTTCGATCAAAGCCTGATAGTATTCGCCATTGTGGTCGAGAGCCAAAACGCGATAGCAAGCGTGAGGTTCCCAAGATTTGTTTTTGGGTTCGAATCTGAATTTGGATTCGTCCAGGAGAGCCCAGTTGAGCGTAGAACGACCATCGGCCCGGGATTGAATGGATTCACCGTCAAGAATGGACGCGGCCGGATATTCCGAGATGGAAAATCGCGGATTGAGTCCTTCGCAATCAGTGACAAGATCGAGCAGAAGGCCATACCGTCCGAACAGAACCTGATGAAAATTAAGTCGCCATTTGAGTCCTTTAAGTCCGTCGTTATGCAAGTTGCCATAGATGTCAATATCGCGCACTTCCCGTGGAGATTCATCGTCTGATGTCTCTCCGAAAGCGATATGGGGCGGATTCTTTTGCATGAGTCCGACCATGTCGTCAATGGTTGGCTTAAAGATATTTTCGAAGATTGCATAACGCTTGCGAAGTTCATACTGGGTCATGGACCTGTTCGGATTGGAATCGCAGTCCCGTTTTTCGCGGGCGGAAACCGGCAGGTATTCCCGGGCATCCGGACCATGCTTTATCGCTATGGTTCCTGTGTAACAATCGCGAACGGTGTCCCACAATTCACGTATTCTTCTGTAATGATAATTCATGACGCTTTCCTTTGTTTCTTTCTCGAATTGTAAAGATTGCGAAGTCTGATGAAACGCCTCATACCCTGTTCTGTCCAGGCTATATTGCTCTGTTCGCACCACTGGCGATATTCTTTCAGGAGCAAATATCGCTTGAGGTATTCGCCGGTAAGTTCCGGCTCAAGTGAGTGGCACGGATGTTTATCGTCATCCGGTTCATCGTCTGATGTATGAACATAAACATCGCGAACGAACTCGACGTACTTGAGTGAATAATCACAATCGCGTGCGATCATTTGCGGCGTTTGTCCCTGTTCCAGCAGGTCGATAATCACCTGTTTTTTTGTGTTCTTTCGACATTTGTTCGTTACATGGCGGCGGTGAATTCTTTTGCCGGGCGGGGGTGCCGGTGAAGTGTCGACGCGACGGGAATGTATTGCGTGATTGTTATTCGATTCGGTACTCATGTTAAACAAAGCTAAATCTCCCTATTTCCGTGGTACTGTTTTTTGTCAAATCGGTCAGGGCCCATACGAGCGCGTCCATACGATCGGGCGATTGCTCTGAATCCAGACCGGTATATGAAATCATTTCGTTTTCGAGTTCGAGCAGTTCGCCCACATGATGAACGAGTCCTTGCTCATAAAGGGCGGCAATGGGTTCGGCGCGAACGATTTTCCCCCGGGTGGCGTGTACGGTTCTGACCGGAACGGTTTCGTCGATGTTGCGCAGCATGGAGACGACCAGATCGCCCCCTTGATTGACTTCGGCGACGATCCGATCGGCGTTGTATTGTCTCAAGGCGTGGACAACGCGTCGAGCCCATTCGACAGGCGTTCCGGGAAGAGAAGCGTCGTCAAGAATATAATAATGATATTTACCGCGATAGGCTTTTTTTCCGGCGACAACGATTCCGGTCAAGTCGCTTCGTTCGGAGGAAGTCACCGCGGGATCAACGCCGACGACAATGCGTTCAAGTTCGGGAGGGGCGGCGGTAATACGGTAGGGATCAATCATGGACGTACGCTTCCAAAGGGCGGTTTCGCGATCATCGGTCCATCGTCCTTCAAGGAAACGTTCGCGAAGATTTCCCTTCATGGCTTCGAGTGTTTTATTGAGATATTCGGACGAAATGTTCGAAGCATTGTCTTTTGGATTCATTTGAAGCGAGACATAATCTTCGGGGAACAAAAGAGGGGTACGGTCCCCGGCGAGTTTCTCGACGAAAGTACGATAGACCCAATGACTTCGCGTCGTCGGATTGCAGTCGTAATAACATTTATTGCGCCATCCGTCAACCTTCATGGCCAGACGGGTTCTGGCGATTTCTACTGACTGGTGGGGAATTTGCGAAACTTCGTTGAAATAGATCAGTCCATATTCCTTGCCCAGGATTTTTTCTACACGGTCACTGTCGTCGAGTCCGCCGAACCAGATTTCGGACCCTTCATCAGTTCGGAAAAACAGATTGCTTTTGTTCAACATTTTTTCGAACGTTGCCCGATCCATACCGAGTCGCAATTCCAAAACCTTTGGGAACGTGTCCAGCAGGATCGACTCGCGAACATCCTTTAAATACCGGCGAAGAATGGCGATACGAATGCCGGGAAACTTCATCGCGACCAGCACAATATTTGAGCAAATGACAAACGTTTTGCCTGACCGCGAGCCGCCGTAAAGCATGATATTGCCTGCCCGACCGTTTAGCATGGTCATTGCCTGACGTTGTACCCGTGTGTATGTGAACGACTTTTGCGTTTTTTTTCCGGTCATGACAAATCACTCCGGGCAGGAAGAGTTGTGTCGTCAAGTTGTGTCTGCGATGAAAGATTCTGGTTTGGCGAAAGGACTGTTTCATTGGCTTGGTTTTGTGGGAGCATAAGAGCTTCTTCCGGAGTGAGGACGACCTGGGGCATGGAGACATCGCTTACTTCGTGACGCAGAACATAGCCGCGATCTTTTCCGCGAGTTTCCAGATAAAAACGAATGAGTCGCGCATCGCCTTTGTCGATTCGTTCGAACATGCGGGCTTCTACGAAATCGAGAGCGGCTTCCCGGCACGCTTCAACTTGTCGAGCAAAGGCCGGATCGTTACGGACCCAGTCGCGGCATACTTGTTCGTCCACAGATTCAAGAGCGCAAGCCAGCGAGATAATGCCAAGTTTTTTGCGGAGCGTTACGAGAAAACGCTGTTTTGTTTCTTCTATAGTAGTAATAGGGGAATCGGTCCGTGACTGTTTCAGTTTTGTTTTCTTCATTGTCTTCCTTTGACTGCTGAATGGCAAACGCGGGCCGAAGCGATATCAATCTGTTTCACTTGAGTTTGCGTATGACGCGACCTGAATTTTTTCTGTTCTCGGAAAGCAGAGAAAAACGAATCAGGAAAAGTGAAGTATCGGTAACAGCATATCGCCCCGACGACGTCAACCATCATACAGTCGCGCAGGGAAAATAAAATAGCATGTCGGCAGAACACGGTCACATATGACCGTTTGGTGTTGAAGAGCAACACCAAACGCGGGTTTTAGAGAAGTTTTATACCGGAGTCGTCAATTTCGTACGGAAGTATATCGTCCGGGCAGATACTGCCGCGGTGCTTACTGACATACATTGCTTTGCGAAAACGAATGCCGTCGCGAATGCGGCCCAAATAGATAATCGTATTGGCTCCGGCCAGAAGATCGCCTTCTTCCATCGGCTTATCGATCATTGTTTCGAGCGAGCTTTCCGGCGAGGTATAAAGCACCATGCATCCGAGTCGACGACCATCGTACAAATGATTTTCAATCGTGCGTTCCCACGTGCGGTAATGTTGTCGGAACAGGTCCCGGGCAACCCACGACGGGTCTTTTTGCACAATCTGATGATAAACATATTCCAGGAGTTCGAACTGAATCGAATCGCCTTGACGCGAAACCGGTTCAATTCCGTCCACGATGAACCGTCTTGTTCCGCGGACAAAATTACCGAACAGGAAGGCAATGGTCGCGTCCAAATGACGTGTTAAATCGGACTTCCAGTCGAGCCATTCGTCGAAATCCAGATCGTGACGCGTGACGCGTTTGCCTTGTCGTGAAAGCGCTTGAAAATAATCACCCAGCGGCATTTCCGGATCAAAGAAGGCCGCCGGATCGAACATGCCTCGGGGCAACTCCGGCGTTAAGGTCCAATTAAACATTCGCTTTGCGTAATCATCGTGATTTTGGGAATCACCCCGGGCCGTCATGTCCATAATGATTCCGCGACGACCGTCTTCTGTCAGACCCTGGTGCAAAAATTGCAATCCGAATTGTGTTTTGCCAATCCCGGAAGCGCCGACGAGAACCGTCATGGTACCCGGTACAAGTCCCCCGCCCAGTTTGTCGTCCAGACCGGGCACTCCTGTTGAAAGTCGTTGTAATGTTTCCACGGATGACCTCAAAAATCTTCTTCTGAGGAGCTCTCGGCAGCGGGAGCACTCGTCATGGTTGCGGTCAAATCTTCCGAGGAAATGGAATCCAGAACCAGCGTCTTGATTTCTTCAAGCAGTGCGGGGTCTTCCCGGAGCGCTTGGACCGACTTGTCGCGACCCTGACCCAACTGACGTTCGCCATAACGGAACCAGGCCCCGGCCTTAATCACAATGCGTTTGGCGATTGCCAGGTCAAGCAGATCGCCTTCATAATTGATCCCGGACGCGTGAAGCATGTCGAACTCGGCGCAGCGGAACGGCGGCGCAACTTTGTTCTTGACGACTTTTGCTTTGACCTTTTGGCCAATCACCTCGTCGCCCACTTTGATCTGACCGATACGTCGGACATCGATACGGCATGAGCAGTAGAATTTCAGGGCTCGCCCGCCAGGTGTCGTTTCCGGCGAGCCGAATATCACGCCGACTTTTTCACGTATTTGGTTAATGAAAATGACCGCCGTCTTGCTCTTGGCGATTGCTCCGGTCAGCTTTCGCAGCGATTGACTCATGAGTCGGGCTTGAAGTCCGACGTGGGAGTCGCCTATTTCGCCCTGGAGTTCTTTTTCCGGTACGAGAGCGGCGACCGAATCGACCACGATAATATCGACCGAATTCGTTTTGATGAGCATTTCGGTAATTCTCATTGCTTCTTCGCCACTGCTGGGTTGCGAGACGAGGAGCGATTCCAGATCGACGCCCAATCGTTTTGCCCAGCTCGGGTCAAGGGCATGTTCGGCATCGATAAAAGCGGCAATACCGCCCAGTTTTTGTGCTTGGGCAACCACATGAAGCGTCAGGGTCGTTTTACCACTGGATTCAGGACCGAAAATTTCGATAATGCGGCCTCGCGGGATGCCATGCCCCCCCAGTGCCAGATCGAGTGAAATGGAGCCGGTCGAAATACCCGACAAACTCGGCGTTCGATCCATACCCAGCGGCATAATCGCTCCTTCGCCGAACTGCTTTTCAATTTGACTGATCGCGTTTTTCAGTTCGGGATTCTTATCATACATTTCTTCAATCGTTTTGGATGCTTTTTTCTCCGCCGCGTCCGCTTTACCCGCTTTTTTGGCCATGGTCTGTTTCCTTACATTGGTGATGAACTGATGTTGTGTTCCGGATTCATTTCTTTTCGAGCAGGAAATGAATAAAAAAGTGCTGTACAAGCTGTGTTGTTTGCGTAAGTTATGTAAACACGCACGACGTTGCGTGGTTTGTCATAATGCGTAATATGCGTAATATTGCGACATTGTGAAATATGTAATACTGCTTAATATGCGTAATATCGTGACACTGCGTGATGTGTGTAATATCGTAATATGCCGCGTAATACGTGTAATATTGTGATACCGCTTAATGTGTGTAATGTTGTGATACCGCTTAATGTGTGTAATGTTGTGAAGCTGCTTAATGTGTGTAATATTGTAATATACTGTCTGTTCGCCGCGTTTCGGCGGTACGATTATCAAGAACAGCTTATCTCTGGTGGTTCGTAACACGTTAATCGCTTGTTCCTTTGGGGGAGCAAGACAGGCTTGGGCGTCTGATATGTGAGGATATTCACGAGACGTCCGCTGGCAGTCCTGTCTGTCAAACATTTCGGACAGCTCCTGAAATTAAAGTGCTGCTGACCACTGGCAAGAACAGCATACCACGTTTTGGCACTCGTTGCAATTGCCATCGGTCAGATTTTGGCTTTTTTTGGGCAAGCAAGGCATTCTGGCCGGGCAAGTGGGCACATTTATCTGTTTGTCGCACAGAAAAAGTATTTTGAGAACCGGTCCTTCCTGACAGAGGGAATCCGGACGCGTTATGAAATAGAGTGGCCTGTATGGCAAAAAACAGCTTTACGGGGCTCATGGAGGCAAAAACAAACGCGATCAAACTTTCGGGCACATCCTGCCTGTTTCGAAGCCTGTTTCTAAAAATACTCGTCCATCCATGACCATACAGGATGAATCAAGGGGAAAGTGTGCTGTTCGTACCGCAAGAGACGTATTTATATAATGTTTATATAATGAACAACAATTAATGAACAGCGTCGAAAGCGAAGAATTTCAGTAAGAAGCGATTGGCGCAAAACAGAATGCGTGGAAAAATGATAAAAATCACAAAAAACGCGTTTGTCGATTTTTGTGATATTTCACGTGCCTTGACCTGCGAAAAGTGAACGCGGGAGCAAGATACAAGCTCCCGCGGGGGAATTGAGCATCGGCAGAGTTTTTTACATGGCGCGTTTGAGTGTTTTAATACTTTCTTTGGCTAAACGCTCCACGCCAGGGCTGTAATCGAACGGTTCAATACCGATCCAGCCGTTGAAACCGATCTCCTTCAAAGCACCCATAATTGGCTTGAAATCGAGTTTTCCGAAGCCGGGACCTTGCAAATTGGGATCGTTTGCGTGAAACGTTTTCAAGTACGGACGCAACGCGGGGTCGCGAATCACGACCTCGGCCGGCTGCTTTTCGCTTCCGAACATCGCTTTGCAGTCGAGATGAACGCCGAGCCATTTTGATTTTCCCAACTTTTCTATGAGGAATCGCGCGTCCGAACCGGTTTGAAGGAAATTCGTTTCGAAGGGAGTGAGCGGTTCCAGACCAAGTACGACTTTGGTTTCTTCCAGAGTGGGAAGCACCTTAGTGAGGACATCGGCGGCGTAATCATAAGCAGATTCCATCGACAGGTTGGGAAGCAGGTTTCGCTGCTGGGGGGAACCCAGGACCATGTATTGCCCGCCAATGTCACGGCAGAAATAAGCCAGTTCGCGCAGATACTCGGCAGTTTTATTTCGAATCTGATCTTCAGGCGAAGTCAGATAGAAACCGGTCGTTTTGGCCAGAAGCCAATGAAGACCGGATACACCGATACCCGTGGAAGACGCGACTTTGACGATGGAATCGCGTGTTTTTTGGTCTAATTTACGAACATCATCCAGTGGAGGATTGGCGTAGCTCAAATCCGAAGCGACGGTAAACGGAGCAAGTTCAACTCCGTCGTAACCGCATTCGGCGATAAAACGGAACTGCTTTTCCAAATTCCAACCGACGAACATCTCGTTGCACATCGCAATTTTCATAAAACATCTCCTTTATTTTTTAGATTCTCTGACATGACTATGGGTAAAAAATGAACAACAAGGGGACCAAAACGGTCGCGTGACAATCTTTAATGTTTTCTCGGAATGGGCAAAATAAATGAGAAACCATTCGCGGAAAATTTTGGCGGGTTCCAAACAAAGGCGGAAATTTCCGGGTGCGATTCCTTCTTCAAACTTAAGTCTACCTTAAAACTCAAAGGGTGTCAATTGTTCCGCCTGAAAAAATACTTGCTGTTCGCAGGTTGGAGTGATTTATTGGATTGTTTTGGTGAATTGGCCAAAAAGGTATGAATGGGGTTTGGTGACTTGTGTACAGTATTTGTGTCGAGTGTATTATTGTATGTAATATAATTTGCGGTGTTTATTATCATTGTATTGTTATTCATTCAGACAGAAACCTGGAGGTTCGTAATATTTTTAACATTCCGGGAAAGGAAAAAGTGGTCGATTTTGTCAAACCAGTTTGCACAAGGGTCAAAAATCTGTTATAATGATCATTAAGGTTGGTTATTTGTTCGCCTTTTGTTGTGGA
>JAQVID010000099.1 GCA_028695865.1 Thermoguttaceae bacterium
CTGATATCCCCCATTGCCTGCCGCAAAACCACCGACCCCCGCGGTCGTCGTTGTGGTACTGCCGCCGCCTCCGCCGCCAAAGCCTCCCTGTCCGCCCGAGGTATTGCCGGCACCGCCGCCGCCTCCGATTCCGCCGTTTCCGCCCACATAAAGCGAACCACCGCCGCCTCCGCCGTAACCACCGTCACCGCCAATCGCTCCGGTAACTCCATCCTGCGTGTGCGCACCCTGACTGACCGTATTGCCTTTTGCGTCTGTAAAGGTACTATAAGCGATTCCGCCCCCTGCTCCCGCGTCGGCACCACTGGCGACAAGCGGCGAAGTCATGCTGATGCCCCCGCCGGTCCCGCCGGTTCCGAGGGAGTCCTTGCCGTCTCCGATCGTTCCGCTTTCTCCGTCGTGACCAAGTCCGCCGCCTCCGCCGTTGACTTTACTTTCCTTAAGAACGTCGCCACCGGCACCACCCCAGGCTTTGTTCGCTTCGAATGTTGAATCAATAATTGTAATTTCGCCGCTTTTTGCGTAAATTGCACCGCCGGCACCCATGCCGCCGCCTCCGCCATTTGCGCCCGACCCGCCGTTACCGCCTTTGGCAAGACAGTTCGAAAACGTCACCGACTGAACGACGACACTGCTCGATTGCGATTCATCCGCCCGCTCAGTATCGATGAATAAACCGCGGAATGTATTGGCTCCGTCGATTCCCCCGCCGGTTATCGTCAGTTTGTTGCCGCCGGTTCCCACGACTTGCGGAAGCTCTTCCGTAAGCGTTATCGTACTGGCCAACGTAATCGTCATATCGAAGCCGATTGTATTGAATTTTGTAATCGCTGTCGCAAGTTCTGCAGCGCTAGTCACAGTGACCACATCGGCCGCGGCGTAAACACCGCTGAATGATGTTCCCATGATGAATAAAACTGTAACCGCAACGTAAATGCGATGAAGTAACGTTTTCATAACGAATCGGCTCCGTCTTCTGACTTTTGTTCCGCCCCAAAGCGTAAATATTGCTGTTCCGTAGGGGACAGAACAGCACCTAATCATTACTATCGGCACAAAGAGACCAAAAATCCTTTCTTTTTTCGGTAAATCCGGAAAATTTTGCAAAAAAGGGATAATCGTCAAAAATTACCTAACCAAAAAGGTTCCACCGCGCATCGTATGGAAATGTTTTTCAGGTGCAGCGTAAAACTATCGACGCAAGGCGTTTGTCGTGCTATAATATATTGTATGAAAAAACGCAGCCCCCTCCATGCACAAGACACTTTGCCTGTCTTGCCGAAACAACCCATCCTCTCGCGAAACAAAAAGTTTCTGACGTTTACCATCGGACTCTTTTTGTTTCTTTTCGCGATGAGCTTTGGGACCATTGCATTCGGACCGAATCAGTTTTTTTTGCGTGACAGCGGATTTTTCTATTATCCTCTGTTTGAGCAAATTCAGCATCAATGGGAATCAGGTCAGTTACCCCTTTGGGACCCTTACGAGAACTTGGGGCAGCCCCTGCTTGCCAATCCGACTTCTTCTCTGTTCTATCCGGGCAAAGCGATATTCTTCCTGTCTTCGCTTGGTTTTCTGTCTTACGGTGTTTGCTTCAAGTGGTATATTTTACTTCATTTCCCATTAGCATTTTATTGGTTTTATCGTCTGGCGCGGCATATAGGCTTATCCCGGGCAGGCTCGACTCTCGGAGCCACAGTCTGGACGTTCAGTGGCCCCATCCTGTTTGCGACGAGTAATCCGGTTTTTCTGATCGGTGCCAGTTGGCTTCCTGCCGGTCTTCTCTTTGCCGACAAAACGCTTCGAACCGGGGCTCTGCGAAACGCGACCGTTTTTGCGGCCGTTTTGGCCCTGATGGTTTTAGGAGGCGATCCTGAAGCGGCCTGGCTTTGTGTTGTTTTGTCGTTTGGTTTGGCGATAATCGTTTTCAGACGGCGAAAAGCGACAGTGAAAATCGTATTTGCCCATGGCGGCATGTTGCTTGCCGGAATCATCCTGGGTACGCTTGCCTGTGCCGTTGTCGTTTTGCCCGGTTTGGACATGAAACGAAGCATCGATCGTGGTAACCCGGACGCCCCATTGAGCGTTTGGGACCTGGCCGGCAGTCGATTCTGCGGCTCACCGTCCGCTTCATTGGCAAGTGATTCTCCGCTCGTTCCTGACGCGACCGCTTCAGAACAAAACAGACCGGGCACGCTGGACAACATTCTCTGCCGTCGCCTCGATCATCCGGGACACGCCAGTTCAATCTACCGCTTCAGTTTGCCTCCCTGGCGACTGTGCGAACTGATTTTTCCGAACGTGGGAGGCGATTGGGTTTCAGGCCGGGGACGCTGGCTTGCCATGCTTCCGCATGACGATCAACTTTGGACGGCGTCCCTTTATGCGGGAACCATTCCGTTTCTTTTGGCCGTTTGGGCCGTTTTCCCTCTTTTTTCGCGAAGCAAGAAAAAATTGCCAAAATACAGAACACAAGGTTATCGAGGCTGGACGATTTGGCTTGTATTTTTGGCAATGCTTGCCGCGTTTGGAGCGTTTGGACCAGGTTGGCTCATTGGCGTCATGGGGCACGGCTGGGACAATGACATTCGCAACGGCGATCCGGTTGGCGGACTCTATTGGTTCATGGTCGTTTTCATGCCGCAATTCGCAACGTTTCGCTATCCGGCCAAATTGACCGTGCTCATTGTCTTTGCGTTGGCACTCCTTGCCGGAATGGGACTGGATCGCCTTCGAACCGAACGAAGCGGTGCGCAAGTCGCAATCTTTGCCTTCGTCCCGTCTGGTATCCTTTGCGTATTGGCCGCGCTCTTTGGACCGGTGTTACTCGAATCGTTCAACGGACAGACCTTCGCCGGTTCCATGCCGCTTGATGCCCTGGCCGTTTCGCGTTTGCTCTTCTGGTCGTTTGGACAAACAGCACTCGTGGCCTTTCTCTTTTGGCTTACGCTTACCCGAGCCAAAACAGTGCCTGCGATACGAAAAGCGTCTCTCATGATTATTCTGGTCCTGACCGCGATTGATTTAACGTGGGCTCACCGATATTTGATTCCGTCCGTTCCCGATGAAGCATACCGAAGCAAAAGCCTCGTTACTCAAACCATTCAGGACGATCTCAAAGGCCCGAACAATCCAGACTCGAATTTGCAACCGATTCGCGTTTGGCGCGGTATCGAATGGAATCCGTTCTTTTTGACCCAACAGAAAGACCGACTCCAGCGGGCCTTCGCTCTGGACCGAAAAACGCTTGCCCCAAAGTTTTCGTATGCGAATCATCTTGGTATTGCCAATGTTCACGGCACCGGAATTGAGCATACTTACCGCCGATTTATCGAACAGCTTGAGAGTTTGTCACGCGATGAATCGCGGCAGGAACGCATGCTTGAAATGCTTGCCCAATGCAACGTTCGATACCTTGTTTTGCCTTGGCAGAATCGGCAAGGGCAGCAGACCGTTCTCCCGCATGCGACGCTTTTGGACGCAAACACGCCGCGCCAATACTCAATGCTCGACCAGCCGGAACAGGCCTTCGAACATCTGGACGATCCCTGGCCAATCAATACGCTTGTGTGGCGAAATGATGTACCCGGCAACATGTTGCGGATCAAAACGACAGGCGACGCAAGCGCAACACTGACATTGTACACGGGATCGCGTATTGAATTTGACGTCGTCTGCCCGAATTCGTGCCAGGTGATCGTCGCCGAACAATATTGGAACGACTGGAAATCGCAAGCCGTTTCGAAAGCCAATCCGGAAATCGTCTTGACTCTGGCAACCAACCGGGATACCACAACAGGTTTCCTGCGGCAACTTGCGATTCCGGCCGGAACCTGGCACGTTACCATGGAGTATCGCCCCACCGCTGTTTATTGGGGACTTGCCGTTTCCCTCTTTGTCTGGGTACTGCTAATCGCCGTCTGGCTTTTTTTCGGATCGTTTGGTATTTCTGCCGCGAAAATCCAAGTCAATACAATCAAACGACTTGCTTAAAAAGAATTTTTTCGCGGGGGGTTGCTTTTCCATCTTTTTATGATTATACTCAACAGGAATGGGTTTTTACACAACCGATACTTCAATTTTTCGTGATTCAATTTTCTGCGGGTTCCTACTCCGTTTGCTTTCGGAAACGGGGGGGGGGGAATTCACTTCGCACAACACGAACAATCAGGTATAACCGGTATACGAAGGTCGTCAATTTTTGACACAACCATTCCTCGTTTTTCTCTCGAATAAAGGAGCTATTTATGATCAACCGACGTCGATTCATTCAGGCCGCCGGGGTATGGACTCTCTCAAGTGCTGTTTTTTCTTTCGCCGCAGAGCGTAAGCCAAAAATTCTTTATTTTGAACGTTCCACGATTTTCGCCCATTCCGCGACGCAAGTTGGGACCGACGGTTTGAGCCCGTGCGGTCGGTCGCTGAAGAAACTCGGTGCTTCGCTTGGTTACGAAGTCGAGTGTACGAAAGACGGGCGTATTTTCGATTCCGACCTGGATCGCTTTGACGCGATTATTTCTTATGCCTGCGGCAGTCCGGATCAGCTAAGTCGGGTCAAGGAAACGTTCGAACACACACCGGCCGCGACAGGAACCGGCAAGCAGCAGCTTCTGGACGCTGTTCGCGGAGGCAAAGGTTTTTTGGCCATTCACGCCGGAATCGGGCCTTGGTCCGGATATGATCAGGAAAAAAGTCCTTACGATACCTGTCCACCCGAAAAACGAACGGACTTTGCCCGACTCTATGGTGCCCGGGCAATTCCTCATGGGATTCCGCAAGAATCGACTCTGACCGTCGTCGATTCATCGCTCCCCTGGTTGAGCACTCAAAAGAAAAAAATCAAACACTACGAAGAATGGTTTCCGCTTAAAGATTTCAATCCTGATATTCACGTCATTCTTGTTCAGGAAACCGCCGGCATGGATATCAATCCCAAAAACAGGAATAAGTATTATAATCGTCCCCCCTTCCCTTGCACTTGGGCACGCCGTGAAGAAAAAGGGCCAGTTGCCTATACCTCACTGGGACATTTTCCCGAGAGTTGGGATTGCGGAATCGTGCCCGGCGTCGTTTCCGACCTCATGCGATTCATTACCGGCAAGGCCAAATTGGATTTAACCCCCAATATTGAAAAAGTCACACCTGGTGCCAATATCCTCACAAACCCCTGATACAAAAGGAGAACCCTACCCATGACCAAACTTTTGCCACGTCGCGCATTCGTCAAGACAGGATCACTTGCGTCTGCTGCTGTCTTTGCGTCATCAGCTCCGCGCGTTCACGCCGGAGAAAACAACTTGCTTCGAATTGGTATGGTTGGTTGCAGTGGTCGCGGTCGTGGAGCCGTTCTCAATGCGTTCGAAGCCGATCCGAATTGCAAACTCGTCGCCGTCGGCGACGTCCTGCCTGATCGAACTCAAAAAACCGTGGAACTCTTTAATAAAGTCAAACCTGATCGCGTCGATATTAAGCCGGACCACGTGTTCGTCGGACTCGACTGCTGTAAAAATGTTGCTCAGGCTTGCGACGTCGTCTTTTCGGTTGAGATTCCGGCGTTTCGGCCCTGGACACTCAAAGCGGCTGTCGAAGCGGGTAAACATATCTTCGCTGAAAAACCCGCCGCCGTCGATGCTCTCGGGGTCAAGGTCGCTCAGGCCGCCTGCGACGAAGCCAAAAAGAAAAAACTCAACCTTGTATCCGGACTCTGTTGGCGATATGATCCTGAACTTCAAGAGATCATGAAACGAATTCACGATGGACTCATTGGCGACGTCGTAACCGTTCGCGAATGCCTCTTGACACAGCATGGATTCAAACGACCTGTTGCCCAAGGCGACACCGCCATGCAGCGTGAAATTCGCGCTTGGTACAATCTTCGCTGGCTCTCCGGCGACTTCATTGTTGAACAAACGGTACACGCCATCGACAAAGGACTTTGGGCCTTGGGCGACAAGTTCCAGCCTCTGTCGGCGTTCGGCGTCGGCGGACGAATGAGTCGAACAGCCCAGCCGGACCGCGGTGATATTTACGACTCAATGGGCGTAGGCTACAACATGGCCGAAGGCCGAACCATGAATACCTTCTGCCGGCAGCAGCAGAATTGCTGGTACGAGTACGACGGTTACGTGGTCGGAACCAAAGGTTATACCAACACGGTCGGCAAGACAGTGGTCATGTGCGACCTCAACGGCAAAGTTCTGTTCGAGCAGAAGCGCTTAAGGCTCAAAAGCTCTTACGTGGAAGAGCAGCGAGCCCTCTTCACCGCAATCCGAAGCGGTGGAGCCATGTATATCAATAACGGCGACTACATGTGCCGCGCGACCATGGCCGCCATTCTCTGTCGTCAGGCTGTTTACAGCGGTAATCTTCTAACTTGGGAAGAAGCAATGCAAACCGGCGGAATTGATTTGTCCAAGCTGAATCTCAATAGTGAACCGCCCATCCAGCCGGACGAAAAAGGACGCTTTAAAATACCTGTCCCCGGGCTTGGCGAAGTTTGGCATACTGTTGTTCGATAACGACAGACGAAACGGGAGCAGGTTCCGCGAAGAATTCCCCGAAATTTGGGGAAGCTTCCTTTGTCATGTCCGACGCGTTATGCAATGTCCGGCGTATTATGCAATGTCCGGCGTATTATGCAGCGTCCGACGCGTTATGCAATATCCGGCGAGTTACACAGTGTCCGACGCGTTATGCAATATCCGACGCGTTACGCAGTGTCCAGCGTATTGAACCAGGCGAGAAAGACCCCGACTGGTTCAACAGGACGAAAAATTGGAGTTGGGGACTTTCCTTAAAGATTGGATTTGAAGTCTGTTGCTTTACTTCTTTTTGAAGATACTTCCCAGAATGGAACGACATATTGCGTTGGCAAATTGTCGTCCGATCGTGGTTTCCATCGTCCCGAGGATTCGTTCAAAAGTACTCTTCGAACGGGATGGCCTGGCTTGCCGTTTTTCTTTCGCGGCCGCTTCTTTTTCTTCGTCCGCTTGCCGGGCATCCTTGGCCGCTTGAGCCGTCAAATCTTCATAAGCACTTGTCCTATCTATCGCCGTATCGTAAATACCGGCCAGGCGTGACCGCGAAATCATCATTGAGCGTTCCTGGGGCGTAATTGGGCCGATCTGGCTTGACGGGAAGAGCATTTTCGCCCGGCGGACCATGGCCGGCGTTCCCGTTTGGTCAAGCATGGACACAAGTGCCTCACCAGTCCCCAATTCAAGAAGTACTTTCTTCGTGTCGAATTTCGGATTGACGCGAAACGTTTCCGCCGCGGCGCGGACTCCTTTTTGATCCTTGGGAGTAAAAGCGCGCAGAGCATGCTGAACGCGATTGCCAAGTTGTCCTAAAATTGCTTCCGGAATGTCGGTGGGAAGTTGCGAAACGAACCAGACTCCCACTCCTTTGGATCGCACGAGTCGTACGACCTGTTCGATTTTTTCGACCAGAGCCGGAGCCGTATCCTTGAAAAGCGTATGAGCTTCATCAAAGAAAAAAATCAATTTGGGCAAAGGTAAATCGCCTGCTTCCGGCAACGTTGTGTACAGTTCAGACAGTAACCACAACAGAAAAGTCGAATAAAGTTTCGGACTGCTCATGAGTTTGTCGGCGGCCAAAACATTCATGACGCCTTTGCCGTTTTCGGTTTGAAGCAAGTCCATAATGTTAAAGGCCGGTTCACCGAAAAATTTGTCCGCGCCTTGCCCCTCAAGCTGAAGCAGACTCCGCTGAATGGCGCCGACACTTTGAGGCGAAATATTGCCGTAACAGGTCGTGAATTCTTTCGCGTTTTTGGCAACGAAATCGAGCATGGCCCGCAAGTCCTTCATGTCAATGAGCAATAATTTTCGTTCGTCCGCGACTTTAAACACGATATTGAGAATACCCGATTGCGTATCGTTGAGCCCCAATAAACGGGCCAACAGCAATGGCCCCATATCGGAAATCGTTGTTCGCATCGGATGACCTTCCACGCCGTAGACGTCAAAAAAACGGGTTGGACACGCCTGAAATTCAGGAACCTCCATACCGAATTCATTGCACCGCTTCTCAATGAAAGGACTCATCGTCCCGGAATGGGCAATTCCCGACAAGTCCCCTTTCATGTCGGCCATGAAACAGGGGACACCCGCCTGGCAAAAAGTCTCCGCGAGCACTTGCAGCGAAACTGTTTTGCCTGTTCCCGTCGCGCCGGCAATGAGTCCATGTCGATTGGCCATCGAGCCGGCGACATAAATCGGACCATCTTCCGCGTGCGCAACATATAATTTTCCGTCTTTTGTAAACACTGTCAGTCTCCCTTGCACGATTCAAACTTGCACGACCAATACTTGTATGGTTCATACTTGTATGACCAATACTTGTATGGATCATACTTGTATGGTTCAAAAACCACGATCAATATCAACATCCCGGGGCGGTCGCCAGGCAATGAACCTTGGCCCAACCGCAACGTGTTTCAACCGGGCCCGCGATCTTTCAAAATTGGTTCGATT
>JAQVID010000100.1 GCA_028695865.1 Thermoguttaceae bacterium
TTATTTTCGGCACCGCGCAAAGAAATCGGTTTGGCGACAGGAGTCCATCCGAATTCGAAATCAATGAAGCGGCTTAAGATTCCTTGTACGGTTTGCTTGGGTCCTGTTGTTATTCGGACCGTTTCTTTCATAATCTTCTCGCCTTTGACGACGCGAAAATGGTCGTCGAGTTCCACCTCGTTAATATACCATCCGTTTTCTACTGCCAGTACGGCCGTATCGGCAGTGGAAGAGATTTCAAGCCAGTTGACGAAGAACTGATGTATGGGCGTTTTATTGGACCACAGATCGTAATCTTTGGTTGTACCATCGGCTTCATGAATCGCGACATGCGGCCAGGTCCAGAACGCGCCATGGTGATGATAATGATCGCGGGGAGCGTTGTCGGTCAAGACTTCCTGATGAACTCCGTAAATCGGGTGCAAATAACATCCAGCCTTTTTGCGAGGGTCTTTTTCCGGTACATTTTTATGATCAATGAAACCAAAGCAATATTGCCAAACAGGCTGTCCCAGATCGCGCAGAACAACGGAATCTTCCGTTTCGTCGAAGACAAAGAGCGCGTCAAGTTTTTTATCCGAATTTTTATCCGCGGCCATGGCGGGAAACTCCTTATTGAAAATTTTAGCAAAAGCAGGGGCGAGTCGAGCGGCTGCCCCTGAAACGAGTTAGCGAATTACAAGGAACGAGCATTCATCACGCTTCGTCCCACTCTTTGCGGAGAAACGCGATGGCCTTGGGGAATTCGACTTCGCGGTCGCCAACAACGCCGCACTCGAAACTGCAAAAACCGGTATAGCCGATGTACTTGAGTCCGCGGAAACCGTCGACGAATCGGGTGATGTTTTGACCGGGCAGTTTGCGGCGAGGCTCTTCTTTTCCGCCTGCCAAATGAACATGTTTCACATAAGGACCGCCACTGATGAACGCGCCCATATCGCTGGTTTCTTCAAGGTCCATATGATAGAAATCGCCCATGACACCGATACCGCAGTCAGGACCACCGCAGTCGCGAGCGATGGAGGCGGCGTCGGCAACTTGGCGAAGGAAATACGCTTCGAGTCGGCACAGAGGTTCCAGAATGATCGACGTTTTGCACGACTTGGCGAATTGTCCCATTTCCGGCAGGAAATCCAGACAGCGTTGGCGTATTTCCTGATTCGTGAGGGTAGTTTCTTTGGCAAAAGCCGGAACGTAAATCACACCGCGAGCGCCGAGTTCGCCGGCGGTTTCCAAGGCTTTTTTGAGATCGTCGCGTACCAGTTGGATATTGGCTTTGTCTTCTTTACACAGGTCGCCTTTGTGTGATCCCCAGCAGATAACACTGACTTTCAGACCGGCATCGTCGGCCATTTTGCGATACTTGGCACCCTGACCAACGACGCTCCCGTGGTACTCAACCGCGTCGCAGCCGAATTTTTTGATATTTGCAAGTTTTTCTTCTTCTGACTTGCCCGGCGCAACACCCAGTTGCGAGCAGAGGCGGAGTTTCGCCGTTTTACGATTGTCGTTCGAGGCGGTCTTCATATCGCCAAAAGCTTGTGAAACGCCGAAAGTACCAGTAGCGGCAAGACTTGCGGTTAATACGCTTCGACCAAAAAATTCACGTCTGTCCATGGAAAACTCCTTTAATTACAGTTGATTTGGCGGGAGGCTGTGAAACCGCCCAGGTTATTATACTACCGATACTTCACTTTTCGGTCATTCATACCACGCGTTGACCTTCGGAAAACAGTGGAATTCAGGCCGCAGCGAACGAAAAATCAAGTAAAACCGGCATACGTCTGATCTTGTTTGTCGCTTGTCGAACCCGTGCATTCGAACGGGTGGGGGCTGAAAAGCAAACAATTTCAATTATATAAAAAGGGAATCCCCGTTTCAAGAGACTTGCCAAAAAATTTTTCTTCCTGTTCACTCTCTGGTTGTTAAGCTGGGTAAAGTACCTTCCGTCAGGCGGAAAATTTCCCGCAAGGTCCATACATGGAGCGAGTGAAACGAGCGCAATGAGGGAATGTGCAGTTTGAATGAGTCCCAATACTCCCTCATTGCATCGCACTCATTGCGTTGCACGAGACCTCTCTGTAGGGCGTACCTGGCTTGCCAAAACGAGCAAATAAATCATACTACCCTGTGAATGGAAGGCGGATTTTTTATACAATTGCAAAGAGTTTTTATTGCAAGGAGTTCTTATTCTGATTTTCCGCGCCAATGACGAGATTGGTACGATTGTCAAAGTTGCTTTTTTCATTCCTTTAACCACGGAATATTTTCCGTGGGAGCCAAAAAACAAAAAGAATCTGCTATGAATGAAAGGTCGTGTCCCGTGGTGCGGGCAAGGCCGAAACATTGACATGAGTTCGTGTTTTGCTTAATTTTATGACCTCTTGTGCCGAAAAATCCAAAAAGTCAAGATACTTTGGTGTTTGGATCAATTGACCTTTGTATCCCGGTCGTGTAAAATAAAGGAAGTCCTGATTGTGACGACGAAATCGCGTTTCGTGTCGCGGATAAATATCGCGGGAGCATAATGTATTGATTTTCGTTGTCGTATTAGAAAAAAGTTGACCATTCTTTACAAAATGACAAGAGGCCCATTATGACACGCAGAGCCCGGACGGCTGTTTTCCTTGTTCTTGTTTTGTTTTTGGAGGGGTATGCCTTGAATCTCTTCGCGAAAGAATCACAATCTCCTTATGGACCGCTCAACGATGAAGAAAAACGAGTAATCGATGAAAGCGGAACGGAGCAAGCGTTTACTGGGAAATACACCGATTTGAATCTCATGGGCGTCTATGCCTGTCGCAAATGCGGTGCTCCGCTTTATCGCTCGGACGACAAGTTTCCTTCTCGTTGCGGTTGGCCTGCCTTTGATAATGAATTGCCTTCGGCAGTGAAACGCTCGCTTGATCCTGACGGGCGAAGAACGGAAATCACATGTGCCCGTTGCGGAGCCCATTTGGGACATGTTTTTTTGGGCGAGCAGTTGACTTCCCGGGATACGCGGCACTGCGTGAATTCGATTTGCATGGTTTTTGAGTCTCAGGACAGCAAGCGACTTCAGCGGGCTGTTTTTGCCGGAGGTTGTTTTTGGGGGGTCGAGGAACGAATGAAGAATCTGCCCGGAGTCGTTTGCGCAACCAGCGGTTTTACGGGTGGTCGCAAAGCCAATCCGACCTATAAAGAAGTTTGCACGGGAAGAACCGGTCATGCCGAAGCGGTTGAAATAATTTTCGACCCGACCAAGACCGATTATGAAACGCTTTGCATGTACTTCCTTGAAATACATGACCCAACGGAAAAGAATCGTCAGGGGCCCGATGTTGGAACGCAGTACCGTTCGGGTATTTTCTATTTGGATGAAGCCCAAAAGAAAACAGCGCGCAAACTTTTAAAGATTCTCCGGGAAAAAGGATACAATGTTCAGACCGAAGTGGAGCCGTTCAGACATTTTTGGCAAGCCGAGAGGTATCACCAGAATTATTATGAACGAACCGGTAAGACTCCTTATTGCCACACGTATCAGAAGCGATTCTGATGATGTACCGTCTTTGGTTTGACCGTATTATTTTTGTGTTATCACGTTCAGTTCATACCGGAACCATGAGATATTTTCTGTTGTGCGTCAGTGTTATTTGTTGCTTTTCAAACAGAAGCGGGTCACGCAACAGAAAAACGAATGTCCGGCGGTATATTATCAGGTGATCCATGCTCAATACAGAAATACCAGATGATTTCAGTGGAGCCTTGTTGATTGCGTCTCCTTATTTGGAAGACGCCAATTTTCGCTGTAGCGTAGTCTTTTTGGCAAGTGAAAACGAGCGAGGAATCCTCGGCTTTATCCTCAATCGGCGAACAGAAAGCAAGCTTCACGACTTTTGGCGGCAGATTTTCGGCAAGGAATGTCCTTTCTCGGCGAACGTTTATATTGGCGGACCAGTTGCCGGACCGCTTACGGTGCTTCATCAGGCGCCTGAATACGCCGATGTCAGTGTCGGGGACGGGCATTTTTTGACCATGGAAAAAAATCTGATTGGCGAATTGGTCTACAATCAGGTTCAGCCGGTGAAATTCTTTTTGGGGCAGTCCGGTTGGACCCGCGATCAGCTCATTGGCGAAATCGAAAGCGGAGCCTGGCACCTGCTTGCCCCGGGGCAAGAGGACTTGTTCCGCGAAGACTCTGAGTTCTGGATTCGTTCGTTGCAGAAATCGGCGGGTCAAGTGTTTGCTCAGGTACTTGGTTTGCCCGATATTCCAACTCATCCGGAGGACAATTGATTTTGGGGAGACCATACGCATGGTCCCTTTAAAAGTCAGAGATATCATGACCGATAGCGCAGATAAAAAAGCAGAAACAGCTCAAACTGAACGTAAGCCGGAATGGGAAACAGCTTGCCCGGCAGCGACGAAGGAGCATGAGGAAACGGCCAAGCGGTATGATCATGTTTATCCTGTTATTTTGGCCGGTGGGTCAGGAGTCCGACTCTGGCCGGAAAGTCGTCCGGATTGGCCGAAGCAGTTTTTGTCGGTTTCAGGCAAGCAAAGCATGCTCGAAGATACGTTTGAGCGAATTTCATCGGTGGTTGCGATGGATCATGTTTTTGTCGTGACCTCGACAAGGGACGCCGGTCGAATCAAGCTCTGTTTGCCCAACGTTTTGCCTGATCATATTATTGCCGAACCGCTTGCGCGCAATACGGCTCCGGCCATTGGTATGGCGGCGTTGGAATTATTGAATCGGGACCCTGACGCGATCATGGTTGTTCTGCCCTCGGACCATTTTGTAGAACCGGTTTCTGAATTTTGCCGCGCTCTCGACAGGGCCGTTCAAACGGTTCAGGCTCATCCGAACCAACTTGTTGTATTTGGAATCAAACCGACGAGTCCGGCCACGCAGTACGGATATATTGAAATCGACTCCGGAGCATATCATTCATTGGACGTTTCGCCGATGGTCGTTCGTACTTTCGCTGTTTCCTCATTTCACGAGAAGCCGAACCGGGAAACGGCGGCGAAATACCTTGAAACAGGGCGTTTTTATTGGAATTCCGGCATGTTCGTCTGGCGGGCAGATCGCATTGTTGAGTTGCTTAAACAGTTTGAGCCGGAATTGGTCAAGTGGGTCAATCGGGTCATTGTCTTCAAAGATACTGCCCAAGAGAGAAATCGGTCGTGTTTCGATGAGACGATGCATGACATGTATGAACATGTGAAAAAAATCCCAATAGATCGCGCCGTACTGGAACGGGCAAGCGATTTATGTATGGTGGAAGCAACGTTCCGTTGGGACGATTTGGGTTCGTTTACTTCTCTGGCCGCTTTGGATGGAAAAGCAGACGGGGACGGCAATATTATTACCGGAAAAAATGTTATTCTTCATCACTCGACTCAAAATATTGTCCGGCAATTTTCTGATGAGTTGGGTACTGTGCCGCTTTTGGCCCTTTTGGGAGTGGACGATCTGGTTGTCGTCCAAACACCCGGGGCCATACTTGTGTGCAAAAAAGAAGAACAGGAAAAAATACCGGAAATGTTGGAAAAAGCCGGTATTTCATTCGTACCGGACAAGGTTTCGCGAGGCTGATTATGATGTATTTCGACGCGTTTTTTTTGGTTTCTTATGGTGGTCCGGAAGGGCCTGACGAGGTTCATCCCTTCCTTGATCGTATTCTCGACGGCAAGTACGTGTCGGAAGCGCGAAGAAAAATTGTCGTCGATAAATACATGGCCTGTGGCGGATTTAGTCCGCTTAACGGGCAGTGTCGACAGTTCATGTTGCAATTGGATCACGCACTCCAGGGCAAAAACGTCAGAACGTATCAGGCCAATCTTTTTTCCCCGCCGTTTGTTCCCGACGTTGTCAAGCGAATGAAAAACGATGGAGTGCGGCGGGTTTTGCTTTTGATTTCGTCGCCGTTTGGTTCTGTGGCCGGATGTCGGCGCTACCTGGATGTGATTGAACGCAACTGGCCGGCTGATATGGAACTTACGCGAATTCCTTGCTTTTACGATCATCCGCTTTATTTGAAAGCGGCGGCTAATCAACTTCTTTCCTGCGCGGCGCAGGTTATTCTCAATTCGAGCGAGGACGCTTTCCAAGCGGGAACGTTGCAAGATCGACGCCAATCAGAGTATCTTTCGACGACAGAGCCCCGGACACTCTTTTTGTTTACAGCCCATTCCTTGCCGGTGAATCAGGCCCAGGACGCGAGATATTCCGAACAGTTGGGCATTCACTGTCGGGAAGTTCTTCGATTAACACATCTGCTTGATGAGCGTCAGTTGGCCCCGGCCATTTCAAAATTGGCGTTCCAAAGTCGCAGTGGCAATCCGCGTGACCCTTGGACCGAACCAGACATTTTCGATGCGGTGATCGAACTTCATGACAAATATCCTTCACTAAAAAACATTATAGTTACACCGTGCGGATTCTGCTTCGAAAACATGGAAATTACGTGGGATATTGATATTGAATTGAAAAAACTGTGTCAGCGGCTTCATTTGAACTTCTATCGGACGGACACGCCCGGAACATCAGATGAGATGATTCAAATGTGTGTTGAATATCTTGGCATGTCGCGCGATTCCTTTCGCTTTTGTCCCTGTTCACCGGGAATATGTGATTTTTCTTGTTCTGATTTGCCAAATACGACAAATATCTCTTGAATTGATTCGGTTAAATTGTTATTGTATCGTGTTCTCCGGGCTTAGAGAGTGTGCGCTTTCGGGGCAGCGGGAAAAGCGAGACAAACAAGAGGATCAGATTCATGGCCGAATCGACAGGAAAGAATTATAAAGGAATATTTATATTCCTTATATTATTAGCGGTGGTTTTTGTCGTGACGTTGGGTTATACTTTTGCTCCGCTTCACAAGAGTGAAACGGCAGTTGAACCGGTATTCAGCGGCTGGATATACCTTCGGGAAGATCAAAAAGTGGCAAATGCGGTGATGGCCAAGGCGAAACTGACGCAATATCGTTGGAAAGACGGCGAACTTTCGGTCCCGCGGGAGGAAAAAGCCCGATATGAGACTGTCTTGGCGGAGGCAAAAGCGTTTCCGCGAGCGCCGGGCGACGTGAAGCGTGATGCTCTTCGCGAAATGAGCCAATTTGAGCCGATGGCAAAAATGAAACTCCGTGACCTTTACTCGGCGGGTTGGCAACTGGAACAGACGATTGAGCATTTTTCAACGCAGATTAGTTACGCGACCGTAGGTGTCCGTTCCCGACCAGAACAGCAAGGAATGATTCAAAAGAATGTGGTGACCGCGTCCGTTGGTGTATGGCCCAAAGACGATAAACCTTTGTCGACAGAGCTTCTTTCGGCGATAACGCTGGCGACGAAGCATCACTTGGGAATAACGGAAAACAACGATATTTCAATTCTTGATTTGCGGCATGGCTGTTCTTATCTTGGTACGGATGAGGGGGTAACGGCTCCTGTCTCGAAAGAGGCCCGGGAAGAACATTTGCGTCAGGAGTTTTGGAATGAAAAATTTCTTATCGCGTTTCGTCATATCACGGGCATAAAGGTTTCGACGTCGATTGTACGGCCGGTTGCCCGGACAGCTCCAGTATTGACTTTACCGGAACAGCAGGATCGCGCGGACAGTGTCCAACCCAAGACGTTTGCCGTTTTGGGAAATCGATTGCCGACAACGCAGGTTTCGCGTCCGGCGTCGAGTTCTGTGCCTGTTATTTACGCGTCCGGTCAGGGAGACTTGAATATTACCCCCGATGCCGGATTGCTCCCCGCGGCGCCGAACAGACAACCGGGCGACCCGAAACAACGTGTGGCTGACGCATCGGCAGTTTCGACGCCAATGAATCAGGAAGACGAAACGAAGATTTCGGTTGAGATTGGCATACCTGAAGATTATGTTCGTGGAACGATTGCCCTGGGTCAAAACAGTGGTACACGTCAAGCCGCGACGGCGCAGGAAATTGCTCTGAAAGGCAATGAAATCGCGGCATCCGTCAAGGAAGAAGCGACGCGACTTTTACATGAAGTTTTTACGGCATCGCAGACCCGTCATGACAATCCGGCTCTTGTTCGTGTTACAATCCTTCCGCCAAACAATGAGCAGACAGCAATGTCGCCCGGTGGAATGGGCGCTACCGTATTGGAGAAGCCTGTTCGTCCAAATGAAGTATCAGGTAATTCATCGAACGATTCCGCGGTGCAAGGTCAGGTTCAGGTCGAATCAACAGCCGCAGGCAATCCCGGGGCTGTGGCCGTCAATCTTCCTGTGTCGTCAAGTAGCGAGAACCCCAGTCTTGAAGCCCGATTGGTTGAGCTTTGGAACAGTAATAAGCATTCGCCGCTGTTTTGGACGCTGGCTGTTGTTTTAACGCTTATTCTGACCGCGATGGTTTTGGCCAGAGTGTCGTTTTTGTTTAAACGCGTGGCGGCCGTATACCATAGTTGCTTTGGGGGCCGCAAGAACACAAGCGGAGAAGAGGTTAGGCCGGGAATCGACG
>JAQVID010000101.1 GCA_028695865.1 Thermoguttaceae bacterium
TGAAGCGTTTTACAACCTGTTCAAGGCGATTCCCGATTTGGGGGGGCTCATTAATATTTCGCACGGCGAGCGCTATTCGTCTTGTTTGAGTTCGCTCAGCGCCACAGACGGTGGAACGATAAATTGTCCTCGCTGTTCCAAAAAGGAACCATGGCAGATTTTTGCCGAATGCGCTTCCGCGATGGAAAAAGGGATGCACGCCGCGGCCCCGAACGCCGAACTGATCGCCTGGATTTATCAGCCGCAACCTCAAGCCCAAACGAAAGATACTCAAGCTGATATTGCCGCTTGGTCTTACGAGATTCCCAAGCATGTTCCCAAGGGCGTGATTATTCAGTCGAACTTCGAATCTGGTGTAACGCAGAAAGTGTTCGGCAAGACGCTCATCGGCGGCGATTATTGGCTTCCTGTGCCCGGACCGAGTGACCGGTTTGAGCGTTATGCCAAAACGGCAAGAGCCAATGGAACGGCGGTTGGCGCAAAGATTCAAACCGGCGGTTGCCATTCCATTGCAACGACTCCGGTCGTTCCTGTTCCCTCCTTGCTTTATCGCAAGTTCGACGGCATGCACCGGTTGGGGGTCGAGTATGTTATGCTCAACTGGTATTTCGGAGCCGTGCCGAGTTTAATGCACAAAGCGGCGGGACGTCTGTCGTTTGAACCCTTCCCCGCGACGGAAGAAGAATTCCTCAAAGAATTGGCCGCGATTGAATGGCACAAGCAAGACCGTGAAAAAGTTGCCGCCGCCTGGAAGATGCTTGGCGATGCTTTCTTTCATTATCCGCTTACAAATCTTGCCCAATATTACGGTCCCATGAACTGGGGAATCGTTTGGCCCTTGATTCTGGAACCACGGGTCCTGCCGCTTTCGCCCACTTGGCGACTTGGCAATTTCGTCGTGGGTGCAGACGGTAAACCCGTTTACAGTCCCTGGGCGCCCTCCGGTGACCGTGTTGGCGAAAGCTTCCCCAATTTGCTCACCCTCGATAATATGCTTTCCATTCACAAGACGATGAAAGACGGTTGGGAAAAGGGAACGGAGATATTCCGATCCATTGAAGCGGCGTACAAAGCCAGTCCGGAACGAACGTCCGATATCGAAATTGTGAAGGCGCTTTCGATTCACTTCAAGAATTCCTGGGATGTCTACCGCTTCTACGACTTGCGGGAAAAAGCGTTTCGCGCTCAAGGAAACGCCCGACTTCCGTACCTGAACGAGATGAAGCAAATTGTCCAGCGTGAAATCGATTTGAGCCGCGAAATGATCGGATATTGCAATCGTAATTCGCTGCTGGGTTTCCACAGCGAAGCCGAAGGATACAAATATTATCCGGCCATGATTCAGTGGCGTATCAAACAGCTTGAGTATTTGCGTGACGTTGAACTGCCGGCCTGTGTCGCAAAAGTCCGCAAAGGCGAATTGCTTTATCCGGAGTACACCGGGGCAACTCCAGTGGGACCCATGATAAACGCGACGAAGGTTGATTCGGCTTTGCTTACAGAAGTGGAATCAGGCAAGCTTTCGCCCAGTCGCACGTTTGATTGGCAGGCATGTCAGTTTGGCTCCAAGGGCAAAAATCAAATCCGTTGGGCGACCGGGTACGACGATTCTTCCCTTTACATTCTGATGGAAGACGCAACACCGAACGCCAAACACAGCGAGAATCCATTCCTCAACCTTGATTTTCAGTTGGAGAAATCGCGAATTATTCCTTGTTCACATTATCAATTTGCCCTTGCCGGCGAAAACAGGGCCAAGGACGTAAAAGCCGGTAAAGACGCGAAAACCGGTCATTGGCTTTGCGTTGTTCGTATTTCTTTCGCTGAACTTGAATACGACGGTAAACTGGCTCCAGCCCGTGGCGACGTCTTGATTCAATTTCGCGGGGGAACCGCACGATGGCGACCGTATAACAGAATCAATTACCGTCTGTCCCTGTCGCCGGAAGACCCGTTCGATTTAGGCTGGATTCTGTTTAAAAAGTAATGTTTCCATAAGTCTGGATCACAAAATAATCATTAGCAGAAAGAGGACTGAACGAATCATGAAAAAGAGTAGACGACAATTTTTGGGAGACTGTGCTATTCTGTCTGGAGTGGGCGCTGTACTCGGAACGAACACGCTGCTTGCCGAAGCGGCTTTGAGTTCAAATACAGGTGTTTTTAAAGTCGGGGCCGCTGCCATCGCCGCCTCGCCGGAACAGTTTCCTGTCGCCATTGACGGATATTTCAATGTGCGAATGTTTGATTCGGTTGTGGAGCCCTTGTTTGCCCGGGCTATTATGATGCAGCGAGGGTCCGAGTATTTCGTTTTCGCGACAATTGACGCCGTGGGCGCTCTGCCGGAGTTTTACGCCAAAATCAAAAAGACCGTTCAGGAAAAAATCGGTCTTGATCCTTCCCGTATTTGCATTTCAGCAACTCATACGCATTTCGCGCCCGGCTTGCGAACAAAACCTTATACCGATGTTAACGCAAAATACATCGTTATGCTCGCTGATCGTGTTGTTCAGGCGATTGTTACCGCTTACAAAAACCTTCAGCCGGCCAAATTCGGCTGGACGGCCGTTCGTGAACCACGACACGTCTTCTGCCGCAGATTTATTATGAAAGCCGATAACGTCGGTTGGGATGAACCGGCCGCGTTTACCGGGATCAAGACGAATGTTGCCCGAATGAATCCGCCTCGCATGAGTCCCAATATTGTTTCCCGAACCGGCGTTCCGGATCAAATGGTGTACGTACTGGCATTTCAAACAATGGATGGAAAGCCGCTGGCCATTCTGTCGAACTACTCAACGCATTACGCGGGAAATGCCAAGGCGGTTTCCTCTGATTACTTCGGCGTTTATGCCCGGCGCATCAAAGAAATGCTCAACGCGCCCGAGGGTTTTGTCGCCATGATGACCAACGGTACCAGTGGCGACACAAATTGTCTGGATTTTCTCAATCCGAAACAGGAACCGGTGAACTATCTCGAAGTCGGTGAACACATTGCGGAAAAAGTCCGGGACGTTTATAAAAAGATCGAGTTCACCGATATTCTCAGTACGAAGCCGGGACTCTTCAGCAGCCGACAGGAACTCATGACACTGAACGTCCGTCGTCCTTCTGAAAGTGATGTCAAGGAAGCCAAGGCGTTTGTTGAAGCCAATAAAGACAATCCGAAGGTCAAAATAACGACCATGTCTTACGCGCAGCGGACCATTTCTCTGGCGACCGCCGAGCCGACACGAACGTTTCCGCTTCAAACCGTGCGACTCAACGATTTTGGAATTGCGACCATACCGAGCGAAGTCTATAGTTTTACCGGGCACGATCTGCGGGCCAATTCGCCGTTTGCCTGTGCTTGTGTCGTCAGTCTGGCCAATGGTTGCAACGGCTATTTGCCGACCACGGAACAGTTCTATCTTGGCGGCTACAACACATGGCGTGGTTCCAGTCAACTGGAAGAAACGGCAGAACCGAAAATCCGGGCCAAACTCCTCGAAATGATGCGATTGATCGATAAATAATCGCAGGCCAAGTCGCGCGTGCCGAATCAGCGCGGTATTGATTGCAGTGTTAGCCCCGGACTCCTGCCCGGGGCTTGTCTCGTGAAAGCTTGCGGCGATTGTCAGAACTCCTCCGTCCTGGATTTCGCAATACGTTGCCGCGTTCTTCAAGCAGAACGTCTTGGATTCTGTTGCGCGGACTTAAGCATTTGGTGCGCGATGATTCCGACGATAATCAACTGCAAAGCATGATAAATCATTGTTGGTAAAATGAGAATGCCGGCCAATTTTGGGTCTTGCAAAATAACAAGCGACATGACCGTTCCGTGGACAAGAGACTTTTTCGAACCACAAAACAGTGCGGTAATTCGATCTTCCCGATTAAAGCGGAGCAAACGACACAAGCTTGCTACAAACGTCCAACTGGAAAAAAATAGCGCGATCATTCCGACCGAAAGATACAATATCAGCGTCCAGGAAAGCGCCTCGAACATCTCCTCAAAAAACGAATGACAAAACGACGTATAAACAATGAGCAAAATAACACTTTCATCGAACTTGCGCAGCATGGAATCATATTTCTGTGAAAACCAGCCTAGTGACCGGTGTAAAGCAATTCCAAGCATAATGGGCACTATGACTTGCAAGACCAGTGAAAAGATCACTTGATTAAGTTCATTGCCTCCGGTGCCCGCGGACACAAAAAGGCGCATCCAAAGCGGTGTGATAAAAACGCCGAGCAGGCTTGAAATACTTGCGTCGAAAATCGCGGCCGGAACATTTCCTTTGGCGATATTGACCATAACGACCGACGAAGAAACCGTTGATGGCAGTGTCGACAAAAAGAATACTCCAAGCCAAAGTCCGATCAGGAGTGTTCGTGCTCCATCCGCTCCGACACCGCCCGTGAGCAGTTCCATGTCTTCCCGGCTTGGACAATGTCCGCATATTTGCATGACCAGAAGTACAAAAAGCGGAAAGAAAAGAAAGGTCGTACAAAGCACAACACCATGAAGTTTGACGTTTGCCAGTCCGCTCTTGATTTTTGCCCAATTCAATCGCAAACCGTAGAAGAAGAATATGACACTGATTCCATAATGTGAAATCGCGGTAAGTGAACAGGGTCCTTTACCGCTTCCCACAACAGGATTCAGCCAGGCAAGAAATATCGCGACAAACAAAAGAAGAACAAAAGGCTCAAGTCCGATTCGCTTTAAAAATGTATTCATGTTTTTGTGCTGGTTTTACTTGATTTTTCGTTTTACGCGGCCTGAAATCCCCGTTTGACAAGGCAAGCGGGGGAGCAAATCACTGAAAAATCGAAGTATCTGTAAGTATATATCAGTCGTATATATGGAAAAAGCCCGTTTCTTCGATCTTGCCCTAATAATGGGGCAATGATCCAAAAAGCGGGACAATTCGAATGATTTTCGTCGTTGCCGTTGTGTCTGTTTGCTGTTCAGGCCGGATGTTTGAGACGCGCTACGTCACCACAAATAACAAACAGATCACTCACAAACGTGTCGTGAGCAAACATCTCACGGACCGATACTTGGCGGGGCAGGAGCCAAAAAGTCGCGAGGACTTCGAGTCGGCGTATTGCCCGGGTACGGATTGACAATGTTCCTGTTGTAGTCATTCATGTAGTTCGTCATATTATAATTATTATAGGAGCGACGGGCATCCGCATTACGACGCACAGGACCAGGCGTCGTGGCGCTGCCGTCCATTCCATAGCCCCAACTGCGATGGGGCGTACCAAAACGACCACTGCCATCGTGAGCGCGACCACCAAGCCCGCCCCGGGCAAGGAATTCCGTTCGCCCACGACCACCATAGGTATCAGGGCCTCCGTTCACTACATAAACAGGTGCACCCTGATAGGGGTCGGAGTTGGCCATGAAACCGTTTTCCCGCCCTCCGCCGATTCCTACTGCTGAGTAATCCGACGGTGCATATGCACTCGTGAACTTGCCCGTTTCGGCTGTCGCCGAATTGGGGCAGGTCCCCTGCTGATGATACCGGAAACCGCTGGCGCAACCGGAAACAAGGCTTACCGTCAAGGCAAGCACCAAGTAAAACGATCCTTTTCGCATCGTATGTCCCTTTTGTTTTTTAACTATCTTGTACGTTCGGGAACTTCCGCTTATTCGCGGCCTGTAGATGCGTCATCGGCATGAATTATTGCTCCTGTTGAATAAAACTGCCTTCGTATGTAAAAAAGTAAAGAAACTCCGTTTATATAAGCATGGCAAAACGGGTAAGATATTCCGGTAAGACAGGATGGTTTATGAAATCCGCAGGGAACAAGCATGAAAACGCCCTGCGGGAGTATTATCAGCAATTGGCGTAAGTATAATCAGTAACTTGGTTTATCTTTACTGAGAAACGTTTCCATGGTCTCATCGTTTCTTTTTTGCGATTTGGTCGAACTGCAACCGGAAGCGACTACCAATGAGATACAAAACGCGGCGACCAACAAAATAATCAATGACCTGGTAAATATTTTTTTCATTTCAACCTCTATAACAAAATCAATGGTGTTATATCCCTGCGGCGACCTCTTGCAATCCGTCCCGTTACGCCGTATAATTACACCAAAGCGGATTTGTCCGTATTGATTGTATCGGCTTTCGTGGTTGTAACGGTTAGATAAAATTCGGAGAATGTGTAAAAATGAGTAAAATCGATGAAAGATTTGGGTCAGCTTGTGAAAGATACGGAGAATTGGGCGTTGATGTCCCTAAAGTGCTTGATTTGTTCTCCAAAATTAAAATATCGTTACACTGCTGGCAAGGTGATGATATTGGCGGCTTTGAAGCAACCGACAGCGCAATCGGCGGAGGTCTGGCGGTGACGGGCAATTATCCAGGGAAGGCTCGTACGCCGGCCCAACTTCGTCAGGATTTGGAGAAGGCATACTCTCTTATACCGGGCACGCACCGTTTGAACCTGCACGCGATTTATCTTGAAAACGGCGGTAAGAAGGTTGATCGCGACGAAATTACGGTCGATCATTTTCAGGGTTGGATCGATTGGGCCAAAGAAAAAGGGTTGGGACTTGATTTCAATCCGACGTTTTTCGCGCACCCAAAAGCCGACGATGGCTTTACGCTTTCTTCGCCCAATAAAGATATTCGCGACTTTTGGATTCGTCACGGACAACGTTGCCGTGAGATCGGAGCCGAAATGGGACGCCAACTCAATTCGCCCTGTGTCGTCAATAACTGGATGCCTGACGGAATGAAAGATATTCCTGCCGATCGTCTGGCACCGCGCCGACGCATGGAAGAATCGCTCGATATTATTTTTGAACGTAAATTCAATGACCAATATTTGCGTGACGCTGTGGAGTCAAAGCTGTTCGGTATTGGCAGTGAATCTTACGTCGTGGGCAGTCATGAGTTTTTCGTTGGTTACACGGTCAAAAACGGTATTCTCTACTGTTTGGACGCAGGACATTTTCATCCGACCGAAGGGATTGCCGACAAGCTGTCCGGTTTGGCCCTCTTTGTCAAGGAATTCTTGCTGCACGTAAGCCGTGGTGTTCGTTGGGACAGCGACCATGTCGTTATCTGGAATGATGAACTTCGCGCGACCGCCGAAGAACTTGTTCGTTGTAATTTGCTTGATCGTGTTCACATCGGACTGGATTATTTTGACGCTACGATCAATCGTATTGCCGCTTGGACTATCGGGACTCATTCTGTGCTTAAAGCTCTTTTGGCCGCCATGCTCGACCCGATTGATCAGCTCAAAACGCTTGAACTCGAAAAAGACTATACCCGACGGCTGGGGATCATGGAACAAATGAAGGCGATGCCGTTTGGCGATGTTTGGAATTGGTACTGTCAGCGCTGTAATGTGCCCGTCGGCGAAAAATGGATCGATGAAGTCAATAAATATGAAACGGAAGTTCTGAGCAAACGATAATGGATATCCTGATTAAAAACGGCCGCGTTATTTGCCCAACGCAAAATATCGACGCGGTCATGAATGTTCGTGTACACAATGGAAAAATCGCCGAACTCGGTGCTTCCTGCGGCGATCTTGATCCCGAGACTCAAGTGATCGACGCCACAGGTCATCTCGTCGTTCCGGGCCTGATTGATATGCACGTTCACCTCCGCGAGCCGGGGCAGGAAGAAGACGAGACGATTGAATCCGGAACGCTTGCCGCTCTTGCCGGCGGCTTCACGTCAATTGCCTGCTGTCCCAATACGCAACCACCGCTTGATACCCAGGCTTCGGTTGAGTTGGTTCGTCAACTGTCTTTTCGGGCAAATCATTGCAATGTCTTTCCGATGTGCTGCATTAGCAAAGACCGACAAGGGGGCGAACTTGCCGAGTTGGGGATTCTGTTCGAAGTAGGCGCTGTTGCGTGTAGCGATGATGGTTCCGGAGTGGCCGACGCGGAACTGATGCGTCGCGCAATGGAATACTGTCTGATGTTTGACAAGCCTGTGCTCTGTCACGCCGAATCGGCAACGCTGGTTCAAGGCGGCGTCATGCACGAAGGAACCGTCTCGATGATTCTTGGCCTTCGCGGTATGCCTGCGGCGGCAGAAGACGTCATGGTTTCCCGCGATTTGACCCTTGCCGAAATTACCGGTGCCCGGCTTCATATTATGCACGTTTCGACTTCCGGCTCCGTCTCGGCCATACGGCGAGCCAAAGAGCGTGGCGTTCGTGTCACGGCCGAAGTGACTCCTCATCATCTGACGCTTACCGATGAATCGCTCCGGACGTTCAGTACGAATTATAAAATGAATCCTCCGCTGCGAAGTCAGGAACATGTGGACGCCTGCCTCGAAGGGCTCAAAGACGGAACGATTGACGCTATTGCGTCGGATCATGCGCCGCATGCCGCCGAGAAAAAGCTTCGGGAAATCACCGTCGCCCCGTTTGGCATTGTCGGTCTGGAAACCTCTTTGTCGCTCATGATTGAGACGCTCATTGACTCCGGGCGTTTAAG
>JAQVID010000102.1 GCA_028695865.1 Thermoguttaceae bacterium
TCCGGCCTGATGATACGCCCCGAAACGCCGATTCATTCAGCCTTGTACTTTTACCCCGGCAGGTTGTGCCATGCACAAAACGGCGACGGGGGTTGTTTTTTTGGTCGCGATTGCGACATGTTCGAAGAACAGGATACAATTTCTGTTTTGACCATAAGACGGAGTGGAAATGACCGTACCGGAAAAAGGCCGGCTTGCCGGAATCGACTATGGAACCGTACGAATAGGGATTGCGATAACCGACGCGGAACGGATTATCGCGTCTCCTTATGAAATACGTGTACGCAGTTCACTGAAGTCGGACGCGGATTATTTCCGTCGTTTCGTTGAGGAGAATCGGATCGTTTATTTCGTCGTCGGTCTGCCGTTGCATCTGGATGGGCGGCTTAGCGACAAAGCAAAAGAAGCGATGGAATTCGGGGCCTGGCTGACGGAGACGACCGGTCTTGGCGTCGATTACATGGACGAGCGATTCACCAGCGTCAACGCAAACGAAGTTCTTCGCGAAGTCAAGCTTACGGCCAAACAACGTAAAAAGCGAATCGATAAAATCGCCGCTCAAATGCTTCTTATGGCCTATCTTGAGCGAGGTTGCAAGGGCACAACCGTATACGAATCGATTGACTGACGCGCATATTTTTATTCTTTAGCATAAAGGATTTTTCCGGGCAGGCCTGTGCTGTCATGCTCGTGGTCTCATAAAAACGCGGTTCGGTGCGAAAAAAGCACAAACGGGTTCCAGATTTCTGCAAGATTAAATCGAGACGCCCCTTTATCGTTTTTTCGCTTTGGCCAACTCGACGCTATCGACTTCAAGCTTACCTGTCCCGTCGAGAATGCCCATTCGAAGCGAACCGAATTTCGCCTTTCGCGGAACCGGCAGATCAAACCGTTCGAACTTTCGCCACTCAAAATTTCCTTTTCCAACAGCGATCACAATTTGCTCATCCAGATAATTCCAATCGGCGTCGAAATACGAGATCGTCACAAGCGGAATGGTTTGTCGGCGATCCAACGGTTTCAGATCAGTCGCGTGAAGCATGCAGGAAAAATTGAGCCGCTTGACCGATACGCCATCGACCGGAAACGGTTGAAGAAGGTGCGTCGTGAGTTCCTGAAGATACTGATTGTGACGGCGTGAGTCTTCTTCCGAATCCGTTTGGCGAACCGGTTTGGATGTATCCTGTCGATAAGACAGTTCCCGCTGGTCAAGACGATTTTTGTTTTCGTACGCCTGGACAATGGGCGTATTATCGAAGACCAAAATCCGCTTGCCGTCCGGAGCGTTATCGTCGTCTTTGACCTCGACATTGCGAGTATAATACCATCCGACGGGGCCGGGTGAGCCGGTATTGATTTCTTCGAAACTTCCGCCGACAATGGAGGGATTTTTCGGATCAGGCTGTTCCTTGCGAGTTTCTTCGGCCTGACCGGTCATGGGAACAAAAAAGGCCGGAATCAAGACATCTTTTTTGAGTTCGGTCCCTGTTTTGGTACACAAATAAAAATATTGGTGATAACGATCTCCAATCGGAATGAGCATTTTTCCGCCCTCTTTAAGCTGATCGATCAGGGGCTGGGGAATTTCCTCCGGGGAACATGTCACGATAATTTTATCGAAAGGAGCCGCGTCCTCCCAACCTTTGTACCCATCGCCGACGCGGCAGAATACGTTATCGTATTTGAGTTTCTTGAGGAGCGACTGTGCTTTTTTTCCAAGCGGGCGAACGATTTCAATTGTATAAACTTTTGAAACGAGGAGGCCAAGAATGGCTGCCTGATAACCGCTTCCTGTCCCGATTTCCAGAACCTTGTCGGTTGGCTGGGGATCGAGTACTTCGGTCATGTAAGCAACAACGAACGGAGGGGAAATCGTCTGCCCGTCTCCGATGGAAAGGGCAAAATCCTGATACGCGACCGAACGCAGTTCACGAGGAACAAACAGTGCCCGCGGTACTCTCATCATCGCTTTGAGCACGTTTTCGGATTCAAGCTGCTTGGTCGGCACGAGTATTTCCAGTACCATGCGTCGCGCTTCCGGCACAATGGGACGCTCGACTTCCTGCGGTTCTTTGGCCGTCGCGGAAGAGACGTCGCTGTTCACCGCCGCAACCGCACCCCATATCAGAAGCAAGATCGACACGGCACAAAAACGGATCATTTGATCAGACGCACAAACACTAATACGGAACATATGCAAACCGGCTTTCGTAATGAATATGGACACAAGTATTCACATGATCTTTTCCCCAACAATTCGAAATATACCCAATCGAAGGGCTTTTGTCAAGATAGAGAAAAGCTGTTTATTGACGGAATGATTTTTCAGAGATTTTGTTTGATTTTACGTGTTGTGCGGCCTGTCCCCCGTTTTCCGAAGCTAAACGGGAAGCCAATCGCCGAAAAGTGAAGCATCGGGCATAAAAAAACGGAGACCACCGTCTTTCACGAACAGACTTCGGAAAACAGACCGTTCACGGCCATGAAACAAGTATGAATCTCGTTCATCGGGCCGCGTTGTGAGGAAAAAGAGCAGTCCGCGACTGGTTACTCAAAGTTCATTGATACAACTTGCGCATCGATTCGATTTCTTCCTTCAGTTCCTGACGTAAAAGCGCAGGTTCAATGATTTCCGCAAAAGGTCCGAAACTCAAAATATAACTTTTTATCCGCACTGTTTCAGGCAGTACATATTTGACCAAAAGAGAGCCGTCGGCGTTTTCGGTCAATTGCTCCGACTCATGCCAATGTCGTTCATGGACATAGCGGGCAACCGAAGGAGCAAATCGAACGACAATTTTGGTTTTCGTGTGACCATCGGCGAAAGGCTCAAACTCGAAATTTTCGCGTCGTTCGAACTTCTTTCTGGTCAGTTCCGCGGCAATCATGCGATCAAGCTTCCATTCGCAATCGGCTTGACGTTTGCAAGAGTATCCTCGAACGTAAAAAGTACCACCGGAGCACGCCAACTGATACGGTTGAATGGAATACGTTTCTTGCGTCTTTGATATATTCGAACGGTAGGTGATGCGAACTTCGCACCGATCCTGACAGCCATTGATCAACGTTTCGAGAACAGATACTTTGCCGGTCGATTCCTGTTTTTGGGATTCCCCTTTTTTCACATTGAAAATCTCAAGCAGACTCTCCAGATGGGGAATCCAACCGGGACCGAGCCGTTTTTCAATTTTTTTCAGTGCCCGGGCAGCAGCCTTTCCTATGGACGTTCCGCCCAATGGTTTCAAATGCGGCTTGAGCAAATAAAGAGCCGACACTTCATCATAGCTGAAATCAATCTTGCCCGTGTCTTCCATCATCCAGGCTTTTTTTCCTTGCGGTGAAACACTCATTTCCCTCAACGGAACACCGACGCTTACGAGAAATTTCAAGTCGCGTTGTATGGTCCGGGCAGAGACCTCAAATTCATCCGCCAATTCCTGACATGTCGTCTCCTGCCCGCACGCGAGAAGTTGCGTGATTTGCCACTGCCGCGAAAATGCGTTATCGTCATTCATGATCACAATTCTCCTTGCTTTGGCACCTGACAATCGTTCTTCGTTTCTTAAGTTGCCGTCCGTTTACGTAAAAGTATCAATGAGGGAAAATAACACACCCGTAAAGGAACAATACTGAAATCACGGCAGCTTCCACGCTTTTTTCCTTCTTGTACACGACCAAGGGCATTGTACACTCCAAAGGGCACTTGCAACACAGGGTAATCACAGGCGGAACGCTTGCCGTTGATTCTCTATACGGTACTTGCCGGTACAGGCGTTCCCTTCCCCGTTGCCTGATATCCGTCAGGAAGTTGCCCGCGGGCAATGTTACGGGGAACAACCTTTGCAAAAACACCAACCTTTGCAAAAACACCAACTTTTGCAAAAAGGGCGACCTTTGCAAAACACCGACCTTTTCAAAAAGAACGCGTTGCGGTATTGCGGTCGCTTAACATAATTCTTTGGGCTTCCTCAAAAGCTTTCGAAAGGCAAGTGTCTTGCGGAGCTTTTGTCGCGGAGACATTCTGAAAGACGGTTTTCTCCTGCCCGACCTGGGGCGTTTGGCTCGATTCATCGGCAAGGACATCTGGCTCCACGCCGATACCGCTGTAAGGCGACCCGTTCGGGGAATAAAACTTTTCGGTCGTCAATCTCAAACCGGCGATGGGAGCACCGTTTGAGGTTCCATTGAGTTGAATAATCGCCTGAACAGTACCTTTACCGAAACTCCGGGTACCGACGATCAATCCGCGATGATTGTCCCGAATCGCTCCGGCGAATATTTCGGAAGCACTGGCACTGTTACCGTCGATCAGAATGACCAGGGGTACGGCCCAAGTCCCTTCCGGACGGGCATAATAAGGTTTTTCGACCTGGCGTCCACGAGTGCGAACAATTGTCCCTTTTTCGACGAAAAGATTGGTTGCCTCAATCGCTTCCTGAAGCAGTCCGCCGGGATTCTGCCGCAGATCGATAATAAAGCAGTTCATTTTGAGCGAATCAAGGTATCGTAACGCTGCAAGCAATTCTGTAACCGTCGTTTTTTGGAAACAACTAACACGAGCATATCCCACTCGATTGGTCTGGCTGTCCGGATTCATAATGTGAACATTCTCGACACTCGGCACATCAACCCTTTGACGGACGACACGGACATCACGTGACACGCTCCCGTTCACAGAACGAATCTTCAGCAGAACACTTGTCCCTTCAGGTCCTTGCAGCAGATTCCCCGATTGATCGGCCTGATCTCGCGAACCGGTTGGAACGCCATCGATATTCACGATTCGCTCGCCCCGTTTCAGTCCGGAGCGGTCGGCCGGGCTGTTGGGAATGACACGCGAAATCAGGAGCGAATCTTCGTCGCTGCGAAGTTCGACCCCCAATCCGACGAAATGCCCGTCGATCATGGAGTAAATATCATTCATCTGCCCACGGGTCAAAAAAGTCGAATACGGGTCAAGTGAAACGGTAATACCACAGGTAAATTCAACGATGGTCGCGGCGGCCGGAATATTCACTCCCTTTTCGATCAGGTCGGCAATACCGGCAATGCACTCGCGAAAAATCTTGTAGGTATCGATATTCCACTTTTGGGATTCGTTTTTGAGCAGGGCGCAATAGTTGACCAAATTCGTCGCGTTTTCCGGCGAAACGGCGTAATAGGCCAAAAAGTCTTCATCGGTCACGGCCAGCGCCAGCGAATCAAGTCCCAATTGGAAAAGTTCGTTGAAATGCGGCGTGTCCACATGATATCGTAATATATTATTGAATACTTCGTCGTGCAGAGCCAAAGCCGTGTCGCGACTAAGCGATTTGAGCAAAACATCGAAACTTTCATCATGATACCGATTGGAAATTTCGAGGCGACACCTTGAAATCGTAAACAGGTTGTGTATGTCAGCGCAGGAGCTGTATTTGCGGTTTGCTTTTTCAAAAAACGTGCGCGCTTCGTTCCATTTTTTTTCGGCAAGAAGCTTTTCGCCTTCATTTTTGGTCTTTCGTAACTCCAGATCAATGGATGAAGTCGGGGAATCAGTTGGTTTGGCGATTGGGGCAATTTGTGCGTCAATACCAATCGTTGCCGGCAGGGGAAGCTCTCTGGTATGAACTCGATTGAGCGGAGTAACAGGAACGCTTAACGCCGAATCGCTGCGAGTATCCTTGGACTCGCTCGTGACCAACGGGGCAGGAACGGCGGTCGGAGTCCAGGAGGAAACGCGTGAGGAAGCCGGTATATTAAGCTGATTTCCCGCGGTGTCCTGTGCCCACAAGGAACTCCCTGTCGCGCAGGAAGCAGCGATCGCAATGACACCTGTCAGGAATAATCGGAATACTTTTTTCATAAATAAAAACCGCCAATCAGATTCGAACATTGAACGCGTCCTGCTTTCGATTGTTTGATTATCAGTCGCCTCATGCAATCGTTGAACAATGTCGATTCTCAACTGTAATACATTTTCATCCGTGAAAATGTCGGAAGTCGCATTGCCATCCGGGCATTGCGTCTTTCCAAATCGCCGCGGCTCTCATGGAGTCATTGGCCGGATATCCGGTAAAAAATACCGTCGCGGCTGTCTGGTATCCCCATCGGGCTCGGTCAAATGTTTTTTTGGGGGCAGAGGAATCATCCCCGGGCCGGCCCCGAAGGACCGACCCGGCAGGAGATTTTGCCACAAAAACAACACAAAGGACTCGGAATGGAATTTTTCCCGTTTAGGTCTGACAGGAGAAACATCCCGAAATTCTTCTTTTTCACTATCGCCCAACGTGAAATGCAACAATCAAAGGTAAGTGGAAAATTAAAGCGGAAAGAAAAATGCCGGACAGTTCCAACCCGTTAGGTAAAAAGTACTCAAGGAGACCAAATTGCCGGATGTTCGGATCGTGCCTGTTATGCACGAAAAAACGCCGCGTCGCTTGAGACCCGGTTCGGGTTGTACGGAAAAAACGAATTGCAACGATTATGTCGAAATTCGGTCGAAATCGGAAAAAAAGTCCCGGTTCGGTCAAGAATTTGCAAAAAAAAGGAGGAAATCCGGTTTTACCGGTTTTAAAACGTGTGTAAATGGATTAAAATAGGGGCTTGTATTGGGCTGGCAGACCATCGTTGGATCATGGAATGGGCGTCCTGGCAACAGGCATAGTTCTTTCCGTGGTTGTGTCGGGCCCAACCGGGGCCCCGTTTGGGGCTTGATTGTAATGGAATAACGTTTTGACCGGAGTCGTTTGGCGAAATACCTGGCCTTCGTATTGGGTGAAAGTACTTGGCCGTCCGTTTCCCAAGCGATTCGGTAACAAAACGATAAAATGATTCAGTTTGCTGGAGAGGAGGTGTCCCCTGGACGTTAAGAAGAAATTGGGAATCGGTACTGCGGTATTGATCGTTATGATCGTGGTATTAAGAGTCTGTGTCGGTTGGCATTTTTTCTTTGAGGGCCTTTGGAAAATGGAACCGCGAAACGAGTTTTCCGCCAAAGGTTTTCTTGGGATGGCAAAAGGGCCTACCCGAGGTCTCTATTATTTAATGCTCCCTGACTTGAATGGCGAAGAACGTCTGCAAGTCGCCAAAGCCTATCGTTACAACGAAGGTGAAAAAACGAAGCAGGCTATTGGTCTTACGTTGCCGGTCATCGAAAATCGGTGGTTCGGGTATTACAACGATTTCAAGGTTCAATACAAATTGACCAAGGAACAAACAGCCTCAACTCAGAAGCTGTTCAACCAATATATAGATTCACTGCGTGAATATACGGCGGAAAAAGTCGACGACATCAAGGCATACAGTGCCAGTCTTCGCCGATACGAAAAAGCCCTTGCCGCAGGTACAGACGGCTCGGAACACCAGAAGAAATGGGACTGGGACCGCCAAATGCAACTTCGTAAAGAAGGAGCCCAATTAACAGATGAGCCCGAAAAGATGGGCGTTAATCTTCAATTGGCCCTTTGGGAGGAACTGACCGCGTCGCAAAAAGCTTCAGGCAAGCTTCCCCCGATTACTTACGGACAGAACCGTATTCCGTTTGCCGGTGTGATTTCGAATACGCCGTTCATTCGCGATTTCGCAACCCCCAGCCGTTTGGGATTCCTTGACCTGGCCGTTACACTGGGACTTTCCGCTATTGGCGTGTGCCTCATGTTGGGCTTTTGTACCCGACTGGCCGCCTTGGGAGGGGCCGCGTTCATGTGCAATGTCTGTCTGTCGCAATTCCCCTGGCCGACCGTCTATCCCTACTCGCCTGAAGTCGTCGGACATTATATGCTCTTCGGCAAAGACGCCATAGAGCTTCTGGTTCTGCTCCTTCTGGCAATCGTTCCCGCGGGACGTTGGGGAGGTTTGGACTGGTTCCTTTGGAATTTCGGCGGCAAACAGCTCATGGCCATGTATGGCTGGAAGAAAGACCCGCTGTCGCCCGAAGCTTTGGTTACCGAACCTGTCGCCGCGGACAAGCAGGCGGCCTAGAGTATATATAATAGAATGAATATAAACAGGAAATAATAAATATGAGCAAAGATACAAAGAAAACGGCCGACTGTTCCCGACGTGATTTTATCAAGGCGGGAACCCTTGCCGCCGCGGTCCCGGTTGCCGGTTTGGGTGCATTTTATTTCGGTTACAGCAGTGTCAAGGGTTCGCCGGTTCGCGTTGCGGCACTTGGCACAGGCGACGAAGGAAGTGTGCTACTTGGTGCCATTAACCCGGAATATGTCCAGGTGGTCGCTATTGCGGATATCCGACCTTACAACCAATATCGGGCGTTCCACGGAGACAACTACGGCGATGTCGCCCTTAAAGCTCGCTGCGGTCTCATGGCCAAGTATCGGTGGAAAACCGAAGATGAAGCCCGAAAGCATGTCAAAGTTTACGCCAATTACGTCGATCTCCTGAAAGACGCCGACAAGCTCGGAATTGAAGCGGTCATTATTGGTCTGCCCCTTCATTTGCATG
>JAQVID010000103.1 GCA_028695865.1 Thermoguttaceae bacterium
AAAGAGCGGCCAGGCAAACGCGTTGGCGTAATAAATTGGGAGCGACATCCCGGTGTCCGCCGAGCCGTACGGATTGTCGTCGTAACGCAGCAGCGGGTAAATATTGGAGCAACTGCAACACATCATTTTCCCTCACGGTATTCATACACTGGATCACATACTACGCGTAATTTCACAACGCGTAATTTCGCACGGCGTAATTTTACAGGGCGTACACAGGGGCCGTTCTTCCTTCGGAGACCCAATATTCGTCGCTGCCGCATGAGTCGTCCGGGTCGAAAATCAGGTCGCTGGCGTCAACGACCGCCGGATTCTCCTCTTCCATGGCCGACCAGTATTCCATGCGGAACGGTCGTATCTCGATCAGGACGTAATTCGGGTCGGCGGGCCCTTCGAAATATCGCTCCATGGACCGGTTCCACTGCCGGGTCCGGGTCTGCGGATCGGCGGTCACGATCGCGTGTCCTTCGATCTGCGCATAGGCTCCGTTCCGGGTAAAAAGATTCTTTCCGACCAGAAGGTGAACGCCCGGATGCTCGCGAATATCGCGAACCTTTCGGGTTGTTCGTCCGGTCGGAACACGGAGGACCATGTCGCGGTCAATGGTGCTCATTACGTATCGTACCCAGGGGCGACCGGTGCAATCAATGGTCCCGAGCTGGGACAAGGTTGGCCCGTCAAATAATTCGAATATTTTTTCTTTCGGATTCATAATCATGATTGTTCTCCTGTTGGCTTGGCATGAGTCATGCGTGTTTGTCGTCGCGTCGTTTCTTACGAAAAGAATACGAAAAGAATAGGTTTTGCGACCACCAAAGCCCTGCCGCGGAAAATCTTTCATGATCCGGCGAATCAATTCAGTTTTTTTTATTTCTCTTCCCTGGCCCACAATTCGACGAGTCGGACAAGAACATCGACCGATTTCTCCAATTCATCGACGGCCAACCATTCAGTCAGGCTGTGACATCGATAATAACCGGCAAAAATATTCGGTGTAGGAAGTCCCATTTCACTCAATCGCGAACCATCAGTACCGCCTCGAACGGGAATCCACCGCGGCTCTGCTCCGCACTCGCGAACAGCTTGCTCCAATCGCTGGGTAACGCGCGGATGATCATCAAGAAAACGCTTCATATTCAGATATTGCGTTTTGATTTCCAGAGTTCCGGAAGCGTCGGGCGTCGCATTGAGTTGAGCGTGAAACGCATCCTGCAAAATCTGCTGATTCTTTCGACGGTCTGATTCCTCAAATGCCCGCAAGATGAATTCGGCCTTGGCCAAAGTTACATCTCCATCGACTTCAAGCAAGTGAATAAACGGCTCTCGCCCCTGGGTTTGCTCCGGCGTCCTGGAAAGCGGAAGAGCGGCAATTACACGCGAAAGAACTCGACCGGCGTTCACCATACGATCTTTGGCATAGCCCGGATGAATGTCTTTACCGTTAATCGTCATCACCGCCTTATCGGCTGTAAATGTTTCGCAATTGATCTCACCCAACCCTCCGGAATCAACCGTATAAGCGTATTGGGCACCGAATTTCTTCAAGTCGAAAAACGCCGTTCCGTTCCCGATTTCTTCGTCGGGGGTAAAACAGATTCGCACACGACCACGCGGAGTCGTTTTCTTTAAAAGCGTTTCCACTGCCGCCATGATCGACGCGATTCCCGCCTTATCGTCACCGCCCAAAAGCGTTGTTCCGTCGGTAACCACGATAGACCGCCCTTGATTCCGCAAAAGATCAGCGTCCTCCGGAATCTTCAAGCCCGACTCCAATACAACGTCGCCGCCATGGTATTCCATAACGCGGGGCCGAACGTTTTTCCCAGAACACGAATCAGACGTGTCCAAATGGGCAATGAGTCCAATAACCGGCGCGTCGTCTCGACCCTCCGGCAAATTACCGGGCAGCGTGGCCATAACATAACAATGTTCATCGACCGCCGCGTCCGTCAGGCCAAGTTGCTTAAGCTCCTCAACGAGAAGTCGCGCCAAATCGAATTGACACGGAGTACTGGGCGTGACATCACTCTTGTCATTCGACTGCGTATCGATCGTCACGTATCGCAAAAAACGCTCCAATGCAGAACTCATTTTGTCCTCCGGGAAAGAGTTGGGGTAATTTTTACCTGGTTCGTACAGGAACACCGCAAGCGTCTTCGGCCCGGGCAAGTACTTCTGCCGCTTTCGCCCGAGCGCAAGCCGCTCCCTGCTTCAATATGTCGTGTACTTCATCCTGATGTTGCTCAAAATAGAGCCGCCGTTCACGAGCGGGCGCAAAATAAGCTTCAGCGGCGTCGGCCAACGCTTTTTTGACCAGACCGTAACCAAAACCGCCTTTGCGATAAAGCGCGGCCATGTCCGCTTGCTGCTCTTCCGTTGCGAAATTGGCAAATAACTGATACAGTGAATCGGTATCCGGGTCTTTGGGGGATTCCATCGGGCGGCTGTCGGTCGCGATACGCATAATCTTCTTGCGTTGAGCTTTCAGGTCTTCAAAGCAGTCGATTGTATTACCATAGCTCTTGGACATCTTCTCGCCGTCCAAGCCGGGAACTTTTGCCGACGAGTCGAGTATCTTGCCTTTGGGCAGTACAAAAACTTCGCCAAACAGATGATTAAAGCTTCCGGCCAGGTCCCGGGCAACTTCAATATGCTGTAGCTGATCCTCTCCCACCGGAACAATATCCGAGTCGTAAGCAAGAATATCGGCGGCCATGAGAACCGGATAGGTAAAGAGGCCCGTATCCGCGGTCAAACCCCGGGCTTTCTTTTCTTTGTACGCGTGACACCGTTCCAGAAGTCCCATCGGTGTTACCGTCATGAGAAGCCAGGTTAATTGGCAAATTTCCGGGACATCCGACTGAACAAAAAGCGTCGCCTGCCGCGGGTCCAATCCGAGGCCAAGCAAGTCGAGCGCGGCGTCCATGATATTCTGACGCATTCGGTCGCGGTCACGTATTGTCGTGAGCGCGTGCAAATTGGCGATAAAATAAAACGCCTTGTCCGGGTCCTGCTGCAATTGAATATACTGCTGAATGGCTCCGAAATAGTTACCCCAATGAAACCGCCCTGTCGGCTGAATTCCCGATAAAACTCTCATTTGTTTGTCCTTGACATGCTATAACATGCTTGGTAAATCAAACATGTATATCACATATTCTTATTGTACACAAAAATTAAACAAAATTCACTCCTTATTTATTATAAAACATCGACCTAAGAAGAAAATGGGGGTACGACCGGGCAAGCTCGATTTTTGGGAATACGTCTGATTACCCTCTTCGTTGTCTGACAAAGAAAATAATTGACTCCCCGGTTTGAATGTGTTATATTTACTCTGTGCGTTGCGGCCGGAGTCTTGCGTGTTTGTACTTTCGGCCCGCAAAGGCCTTGCATGTGCGTATTTTCACTACCGATGCTTCATTTTCGGCGATTCATTTCCCGTTTCCCTTCGAAAACCGGGGGGATTCAGGCTTGACAACTCGAAAAATCAAGTAAAACCGGTCCATGAAACTCAAGCAAGGCCAGCCAATTTATTACAGTATTCCTTTTTACTACACTACTCCTTTTGTAAGAGCGATGCCATGCCGCCGAAAATTGGACAAGACCCTTTTATTAACAAGTGTCCTGAAATCGCGGTCTTTTTTGACTTGGCGCAGGAATCTGTGCGAGGAATTCTTCGCGGCTTCATGAAATATATTCGGCTTAATTATCCGTGGAATGTCAATTTTATTTCGAAGACGGCCAGCGATGTTGATCCTTCTTCTTTGAAAAATTGGGCAGGCGATGGGATTTTAGCCCATGTCCCGGACGAGGAAACTTATCGCGTGATTTTGTCCAAGGGATGTCCCATTGTCCTGTTATCGCGGGAAAACGATCCAGGCATCGTGTTGGGCAGTCACCGGGCAGAAGAATTCGAGTCAAAAAAAAATCATGCAACCGAAAAGCAAAGAAAGCCTGTATTTGTCCGGTGCGATAACGATCAGGTTGGTCGTATGGCCGCGGAATATTTTCTCGAACGGGGCTTTGAGCATTTCGCTTATGTCTCCTATCCCAAGAAAATATGCTGGTGTCAGGAGCGATTGGACGCGTATGAATCTTTTTTGTCGAGGGAAGGATTTCAGGTCGATCATTTCGACTCCGAATCAAGTGACGGCATGGACTGGTTTTTACAACGTGACCTGATGGCTCAATGGCTGCTTGCCTTACCCAAGCCTGTTGCCGTATTTGCCGCCAATGATTTTCGCGGCAGGCAGGTTCTGGAAGTATGTCAACTGGCGCAAATTCCTGTGCCATATCAGGTTGCTGTTTTGGGGGTCGATAACGATCAGCCTGTGTGTGAAATGAGCTATCCGTCACTGTCAAGTATTGAAATCGATTGGGAAAGCGCCGGTTATTTGGCCGCTGAAGCACTGCACCGTCAAATGAAAGGGGAAGCCGCATCTTGGGGAATCTATCGACCGCTTCGAGTCGTTTCGCGGAGTTCGACCGAAAAGCTTCATATTTCGGACACCCTGGTGGTTCACATTTTGGAACTGATTCGGCTCAATCGCGGTGAGAATCTTCGCGTAAACGTCATTCTCCAATCACTCCCTGTTTCCGAACGAAGAGCACAAGAGCGTTTTAAGGAAGCGACAGGACACTCCATTATGGAAGAGCTCAAAGCGGTACGGCTCAAAAACATTCGTCAGTTGATTGAAGAAACCGATCTTTCGCTCGGTGAAATTGCCCGATCATTTGGATTCGAAAATGTGAACCATCTAGGACAACTGTTCAAAAAAGAGTTCGGCATGACCATGGGAGAGTATCGCCGAAAACACAAAACGACTTGATTACTCCACGGCAATCCAACTTGCGTGATTTCAGAACGGGCACACATAAACCCGGTGTATACCAACCCGGTGTACACCAACCCGGAGCATACGAATCCGGTATAGACCAACCCGGTGTATACGAACCCGGTGTGTACGAATCCGGTGTATACGAATCCGAAGCATACGAATCCGGAGCATACGAATCCGGAGCATACGAATCCGGTATATACGAACCCGGCGTATATGAATCCGGTGTATACGAATCCGGTCGTGTCGGTGATATTTGCACCACATAAATATTTTAGCAACCGTTTTCTGGAACGATCGCCCCCCTTCCAGTCTTTGTCTGGAGAATCTGCGTGAGATACACAACAGGCAAGATCAGGATAACGACCTTTCTTTTTTCTCACTGAACCCAATCTGTGATTATTGTCGCTGTACACAACTTTAAGTACACGCAATACTCTCGCAAATTGCCTCCTGAAACAGGGGGATTTTTTGATATTGTAATATATGGGGCATTCTGTTATAATTTCCGCAATTCTGTGTTGAGTTTCCCATGATGGCGCGAGCGTGTTGAGTTTCGCCAATGAAACTCCACGCGAAAAAGTGTAAGACAGGGAGGTTGGCATGCGTCAGAGAATGGAATTCACAATGCGAAAAACAATGAATGAAATCACATTCAGCCCGAAAACAGAGCCGGAAAACAGGTTTTGTTCATGGTCCGGCAGAGCGTTCCGCCCAAGACCGCGAAGATTGGGCGTCTGGCTGTGCAATTCAGGACAAATGATCTTGTGCCTGTTCATCTCGACCTGTGTCTATTTGGGACAGACCGGTTCGACAGCAGCTCCGACAGCAGGCTTGGCGGCCGGAACAGCAAATGTGCCCAAGCCTTCAACGCCCCCGGCCTTGTCGGGAAATCAGGGCTTAACATCGCCCGTGCCTCAATTGGCAACGCCTGGCGCGTCGTCTTCCGTCGCTCCCGCTCCACCTGCCAGTCTGTCCGGACCTGTAACTCCGGCCCCGGCTCAAATGCGTATGTCTCCCAACGCTGCCCCAAAATCGGCCGCGACGAATCCGCTGGCCACGCCCGGTTCAAGTATAAAAGGTTTAGCGTCTCCCGGTCAATCTTCCGCGGTATCCGGCAGCCCTCTTGCCGTTCCAGCGGCGGTACCGGGGCGAACACCGGCGGGTGTCCCTGCCGCGAAAGTCCCCGGCGCGGCGTCCCCCAATGGCAAGAGTGCCGGTTCAGCGCCCACGACGCGTCAAGGCTCAGCACCTGCTCCCACGACGCCCAAACCGAAACCTGTTGAAAATCCGATTATCGCCGCAATGATACAAAAGCCGGCACCAGGGACCTCCGCCATCGTCGGAACTCCATTGAGTGTCAATGATCTTCTTCGAGGCGTTTCCAATCCGCGTCAGCGATACATTAGTCTCAGCGCCTACTGGACCTTAACACAAAAACTTGGTATTTACAATATTTGCATTCAGCACGCCAATGACGTTAACGCCTGTATTCAACAGCATTCACCCGCTCCAACCGGAAACAATCTCATTCTTTTGCGAAGCGCTCAACTTTTGGCTGTTCAGAAAGTCAAAGAAGCCGAACTTGATTTCATTCAGGCTCAATTTCGGTTTGCCAATACGATTACCGATGGACGACTTCACTTGACCGAAAGCAATTATTTCGCCGGTGTTTCAAGTGAAAAAGAAAAGGAAATTCTGACCAAAACGCTTTCGATTCCTTCAGACCCGCCCACCACCATGGAGTACAATACCCGGTTGGAAGAAATCGCGAAAACGCGGGGTGCCTCCGGAATGGCCAAAACACTGGGAATCACGATTCCTCTTCAGTATGGAATCGTCAAATCCCGGGTCGAGGAGTCAACACAGGCTTATGATAATTTGCTAAAACTTTTCCGAACGGGCAATTCGTCACAAGAACTCGTTCTGGCGGCGCTGGACAATACGACCCGGGCAAAAACGGACATGTTCGACGCGGTTATTGAATATAATCGGATGATTGCCGCTTATGTCACAGAAACGGTTGCGGCAAATGTCCGTGGGGCCGACCTCATGGCAACTTTAAACCAGTACGCGGAAGAAGTCGTCCCGGTCAAACAGGTCCGGTTTGATTCAACGCGTTCCAAAGGGAGCAGAGTCCCTCCCACGTTTGCCCCTTCGGACGCAAGCAGCAACTCGCAAGGCGTTAATCCGGGCGGAATTTCGCCTTACAACAATGCTTCGACCAACAATGCTTCGACCAATAATGCTTCGATGTCGCCCCCGATTTCCGCCAATTCGGCTCCGTCAACAAGGTCGCCTTCGTCCATTCCGGTTGCCGGCACGAATAACAATCCGGAACTGCCCGCCGGATACGGAACGACTCAAGCCGTTCCCGGGGCCCTCTTGTCAGCAGGAACCCCCAATCATCAACTTTCCGGGCCTGTCGCCAATCCCGCTTCTCCGTCGTACACGCCAAATGCAGGAACCGGTTCCCCCACGCTTCCGCAAAACAATATTGGAACCGGTTCCCCCATTTACGGAGTCGATTCCATCATCAACAATGCCAACAGTAATGACCGTTCCAATATGCCTGCCGGGCAGTCCGGGACTCCGTCCGGGTCGAGTTGGCCGGTTTTGTCGCCGCCTGCTTCTCCGCAGGCACCCGCTCCCACCACTCCGGAAAGAAATGAAAACGGTCCCATGCCGTTCTCGACGAAAAATTTCCATAGCGAATCACCCCTGGTTTATTCCGAAATAATTATTCGGGGTCAAGCTCCGCTTACTCGTCCCGGAACTCCCGGTGTTCCGCCAACCGGAACCGTTCCCAATCCGGGAAAGACTGCGGCTCCTTCGTCAACGGCTCCTTCGTCAACGACTCAAGACCCGCTGACAACGCAACCGGTATTCCCTCCGGAAAAGCAGCAGATTATCAATGAACTTGTTCGCGCACTCTTTCCTGTTAAAGCGGAAGAATCCGGGGCAGGCGATTCCCCCATTATTGAAATTCCGCTGACCATTCGCAAAGCCATTGAGCGATCCCAGGGAAATAGTGCTGCCCGATTGGGTATCGTCGAAAGTTATTGGAAGTTACGAAGCAAGATTTCTGAACTTGAAGTTGAAAAATCAATTCTTCAATCATGTCAACTTGTCTATTCCTCATTCGAAAAGGGAGGAGCAAGCTCTGCCCATAACACGAACCCGGAACTTACCGCCTTAATCGGTTCGTTCAAGGCGGCGATCAGCGCAGCCAATGCCCGAATATATCAAGCAAGAATAAATATTCGCTACAGCCAAATCGACTTAATGCAAAAAATGGGACAAACGACCGACACGGGCTGGCCTGTTCCAAGTTCCTATCCTTATTGCGGACCGTCTTACCGTTTGGAAATTGACAAGGCACGACGCAATAATTTCTCGCTGGCGACTGAAAGTGTACTTATTCCGGAAAAACTGAAAACAATTCAAATGATTGGTATGGCACTTGGCCCTGTTTCCGAACTTTTCAGGCCCAATATTTCTTCGCTTCAAACGCCAAACGATGGGTATCTTTACCTGAAAACACTTGAGAACAACCGGGACAGCGCGATTCTCTTTATCAGACTGGT
>JAQVID010000104.1 GCA_028695865.1 Thermoguttaceae bacterium
CTTTTTGCTGATCGACACCAGATCAAAAAGGCGATGGGAAGGAGCATTTCCGAGGGGCGAATCATGTTTGAAGACAATCAGTTTGCAGGTTGCCATCATTCCACGGGCAGCACTGTGGTCGTGGTCGAACATGTTTTGCAGAGCATCCCAAAGGAGGTCAAGGTCATCCAGTGAAAACCCGGTTTGCGAGGCAAAAGCCGGCGAGACAAAACCATATCCGACGTAAAGACCGTAAGAAATGGTACTCTTTCTGCCCATGGTTCGATTATCGCCTGATTGTTTTTCGGCTTCTTCCTGAGTCGCCACAGCGCAGCGTGTGATTGAGTGTTCGAGTGAAACGACAGGATCAACCGAACGGGAAAAAGTCAGTTGGACCGGGCCGCGAACCTGACCTGCGTTTGGACCCGTTGACATAACAGCGCCAAAGGTACGAATGTCATAGAAATCTTTGCACATTCGTGCGCGGGCGGTAGCGACTTCGCCCCCCTGCCCTTTTCCGGGCGATTTTCGTTTATCGCCGTCCGTTTTATCTTTCGGTGTTTTTGTCAGGTCGATGCCTTCTTCGGCGTACGCACTTCCGATCAGGTCATTCAGGACGGCTTTTTCTTTTACGAAAATATCGAAATTCGGAACATTCTCTTTTGTCAGCAAGACATAATTTCTGATTTTTCTTTTCAAACAAACGTCAGTAACGAGGCCCTGTCCTGTTTCAGGATCAATACGGGGCAGGTTTCCGGCGTCGGGGTCGCCATTGGGATTTCCATCCTTAACATCGAATACCAAAACAAAGTCATAACGATTTTTTAAATCACTCATTGTATTTCCTTTTCTTATAAATCACAAATTTTGTTTACAATATAATATCCAATTGTTGATCGGCTTCACATCATAAAGCGTACCTTCATTGTGCTGACTGACTGTCCGATTCGCTTTGTTCAGTATCTTTCTTCGTAAAGAAAAACTGCATTTGATGATAATAACCAATCGCGAAGCGACCCTGATCGTCCAAGGGAAGGTGCTTGGGAAAGTCCGCGATTTCGGACGCGATTTCCCCCAACAATTTTTCGAAATAAATACGACGTCCTTCATTTTCCAACTTGGACAAATGGTGATTTTTCAGTCGCATGAGGTTGGGAAAGACAGCAACCGGAGTACCCGAGGCGGCACCATAAAAGCGGTCCCGAATCGTCGCGTTGAGACCGGGGTTTGCTTCCGATTGAATTTTTTCCAGGACGGCAAAAAGACGCCCAAGGCGATAGCCAATGTTTTTGTTTTCCAGATCAAGTGACACGTGAAATTCCTCCTGTGTATTTTTGTTTTGAAAACGGGTATGACGATTGAGACAGGCTTTGATCAAGGCAGCCCGTGGATACGTAACATTCCGTTCGGCGCGGGTACGTCGAACAGCCGCGTCAAGCAGTGAACGCGGATAGGGGAGTTTTTCGAGGATTGCCCGCATCAAGTCCCCTTCGAGGCCAGGTATAATATTATCAGCTTTTCCTTCCGTTGCCGTATTAACCAGCAGGCGAAATAGTGAAAGCACATCTTTTTCTTTTGGTCCATGAACAATTTTTGTATCTTCAAAATGCTGTAAAATATTTCCTGCCATATTTTGCACGGTAGAGACGATCCAAAACCGAATGGCAAGTCGGGCAGCGTTGGGGGACAAGCCAAGGACAAAGAACCGTTTTTGTCCTTGTTCGTTGGCATAAGCACCGTTATGTACAGAGTTGTACAAGGCTTTTACGGCAGTGACGCCCCGGTCAGGATCATCTTTTGGCGGTTCCGCAAAAAAGCTTGGAAATTCCTCTTCCAGCAGTTTATCCTGTTCTGACCAGAAGACCGTGGAAGCCTCGCCAACTTGCATTCGATTTTGAGAATCCTTGTCGAGCAATGTGTTGAGAGCGGTTGTATAGGCAAAGGCGGCCGATTTGCCGACCGGAGCGTTAGCTCCCTGTTCTTTGCCAAACGATTGGGTGGAACGGAGCTGAAAAGCGACGATATTGGTACCCGAAGGCTTCCCGCCCCAAACACCTTTTATAGCCGCATGAGTTATTTCAATTGGCTCAACAACATTGGTCACAAGACAGCGTCCCTTCATGCCGTCTGGCTGAGCAGTTTCATGATTAACCGCGTCTTGAATCGCTTTGGTCCCGGCGACAATACCGGTTTGGCCCGCCAATTGAAATGTAACCACAGCCGAATGAGCAACTAAAGTGTTCCAATTGTCAAATGAAGAAAGCCTGGCCAATTTTTCGTCGAGAGACAAAGCGAGAAACGCCTGTACCGCTTTCCAGGCTGGATCATTCAAATTGCCAAGTTCGGCGAATCGGTCCCGAAAAGCCTGGTGTTTTTTTTCGCCTTCCTTTTTAATGGTAACGCCCACCACATACTCCGGATTTCCCCACAACAAATTGGCCTTGATACCGCTGGTGATTTTTTCGCCTCGTGGAACAAGGAACTTTTTTGTGGTTTTCGATTTGCCGGTACCCTGCATGGTACAAACGACATCGACCGGGATTCCCATTTTATCAAGTACGATGAGATAAGGGATTTCTTTCACTTCCCAGCCGGGCGGGGCGATACCCGACTCGGGATCGGCCGCTTTACGGTCGTAGTAGTCTTTTAAAGCCTGGATAATCATCGAGCGTCCTCCTTAAATTGCAATTGCGAGAGTCGCGCGGAAGGGAGATTCGCGGCGGCACGAAATTTTTCAACGTCGATCACACCATCAATCATGACAGGTCGATAGAAGAGCGGTTGAAGATCGATTGGATTGGAATAATCGAGGTCGTAGAGCATCCAGCCCAAATCGCGTTGACCTTTCAATTCCTCGGGAACAGGATCAGGCGGGTCGGCCTTTGGATCGGAAACGAGTCGGAAATCGACAGGGAATTCCCGACATCCGAAATACGGCTGATGGAATGTTTGTCCTTTTTTTGCGCGTCGTTCAAACATGGCGGCGTATTTTGCTTCTTTTTCGTCGGGGCGATTTTCCGACATATTAACGACGTCGCACTCTTCACCTCCTTCAGCGTGGGCAAGCCATTCGGGCAGTGGTCGAATCACCTTGGAGCGCAGTTCAGAGGGAATGAAAACGAATTCGGCAAACAGACGATATTTCACGTCGCGCAAGAACAAACCAGCACGTTGTTGTCGATCATCTTCAACAAAAATACCGGAAGACCGTTCAGAAGCGACTTTTTCGACTTCATTTCTCCGAACAGATTCCCAGCGGATTGGAGCGAGTACTTCAATACGTCGGATTTCCCACAAGATCGCCGGTTTCCACAGAATCGCTTCAAAAATTCCCCTGGCAGCCGACGGCGTAATGACATCATAACTTACCCGTTCGGCTTTCATCTCCGGCCGGGTAAAGCAGGCGTTTTTTCCGCTTACCTCCAGACAAAAACCTTTCATAAGCAATTGCTCCTTTCTTGATCAATTTATTGACAATATTTTTGACAATAACATTGTATTCATAAACATTACATTCATACTTTATATAATAAAACCATCGCTTTGTGCTTCGCGGAACAGATTGACACCGAAAACATCATCATACAGCGTGGGAACGGCCTGCACAATGATACCTGGGAGTATCTCTTCCAGATAACCTTCATTTTTCAATCTGAAGACATGCTGTTTGGGCACACTGACGCAATAACGTTGCAGTTTCCTCATCAGTTCGCGGTGAACGCCTTCATATCGCAACCGTTCGAGCAATTGCCGGCCATTGTCGTATTGCACATAGACCGGATCGGAATAGTCATCGTCAATAAGTCGAAAATCTTCGGCGACGGAGCGAAAAGGTATTTCGATATTCGGATTGACGTTTTGCGACAGCCGCTTGACAATCATTTTTTCGTCGGGGTCGTTCAGACTGGCGTAATACAGTTCGAAGTATTTTGTAAAGGAATCAGGGGATTGAAGATCGACATCACCGGCGAGCAAAAGTTGTTTTGTCGCGTCAGCTCCTTTGCGCAAGAGTCCGGCAGGAGCCTGTTTGGGAGGAAGAAAGACGCGAACGAGTCCCCCGTCGGGGCCAAGGCGACCTTCCCGGTTACAGCGTCCGGCAGCCTGAGCGACGGAATCAAGACCGGCCAGGGCACGAAAGACGACCGGAAAATCGATATCGACACCTGCCTCGACCAGTTGTGTACTAATAACGCGCAGAGGCAACATGTTTGACGATTGCCGATTTTTTTCGAGTCGTGCGTGGATTGTTTCAATAACATTCGAGCGATGTTCGCCGCACATCAACGCGGAGAGGTGAAGCGTTTGGGCATCATGGTCCGACCAGACATCACCACGTTCCATGGCAAGATTACGTCGATTTTTCTCGCGTTGAGCCAAGACATTATAAAGTTCGAAGGCGTCTTTACGCGTATTCACGATACACAGCACCTCGTCGTATTGCTCCAATTCATCGGCAATATCATCCCAAGTCCGTTCGAAACCGGGATCGTTGAAATCGTCGAGCACAAACCGAACACGGCGTAAATCGTGGTACAAGCGGGCAGTGTCGAGGTGAATCGACCGTGGCATATTCAGACTTGTGGCTTGAGGATGTAATTTCTTCAACTCGACCAAAGCCGGCTGCGTCGCAGTACAAAGAACGATTGCCGTATTGAACAATTCCGTCAGATGATTCATGACATGAACGCAAGGAGCAAGAAATTCTTCCTTGAGCATTTGGGCTTCATCAAGAATGACGACACTGTCAGCGATACGATGAATCTTTCGGCAGCGGGACGGCTTGGCAGCGTAAAGAGATTCGAAGAATTGCACATTGGTCGTCAGGATAATGGGAGCGTCCCAGTTCTCGGCGGCGAGGTCCATTCGCAGTTCATTATTATTGTCCCCATTGTCTTCTTGGGCGTCAAAAGAATCCGTTTCCGCAAGTGTCGGTTTTTTGGCGGCTTTCAATTTTTCAATATCAAAGTTACAATGATGTTCGACGATATTCCCGACGCCGAAGATATTTCGAAACACCTTCGCGTTTTGTTCGATAATACTCGTATAAGGTATCACATAAATAATACGGTCCATGTGATGGGAAAGAGCATACTCAAGAGCAAATGCCATACTTGACAACGTTTTACCGCCTCCGGTGGGAACGGTAAGAGTAAACAGACGATCGCAGTCTGCCGTTCGACCAACCCGACGGCAAGCGGACAGAACATCATTTCGAGCCGTTTTAAGTCGATCCGATGCCGAATCGGAATCCGTCTCCGCTGAATCGCTTTCAAAACGTTTCATATAGCGGTCAAACCGTTCTTTCAGTTCGGCAATGGACGCAAATCGTCCACGCGCTGTGGCCCTGTCAGGCTCGCAAAACGCTTCGGTGTCAAGTCGGTCGGCATCGACCAATCGGGAAAACAACATGCGAATAAGCAGATGACAATTATCAGATCGCATTTTATACGATTTGGGCATACCCAAACAATTGCATTTCATATCGCCAATCACGGGCAATATTTTGTCAACGCAGCCGGCAATCAGATCGCGAATTCTGTCCAGATTTTTCTTTCCGGATTCCAAGCGAAGCTGCAAGGAAGCGTTGCCGTCCGTATTCCAGTCGGGAAGACCGGCATGGTGTCCGGCGATCATATAAGCGAACATGGTACCGACGAACGGCCCGAGGTACTGGCAAGCCCAGGCGGCTCCGGCTTCCGAATGGTTAATTCGGCAACGAAACCGAGTTGGATCACCTTCCTGTTCGGCACGCTTGGACTTTTCAAGGTAATCCTGAAACTCCGGATCGGCCTTACCAATATCATGGATCAATCCGAGTGTATATAAATAGAGAGTAAAGTCGTTCCAAAAACAGGACACATTCGGCGCTTGGGGCGACAGACGAATACCACAGTCACTGATTTCGACAGGGATTCGGCCGGCAGCCAACAGTGCGGTGCCGCTTCCGTGATCGGCAAGTGTTTGCCAACCGAACTTATCATCAAGCCTGGTTCCGGTATGCGCAAAAATAGTTTTGGCCAAATCAAGTCCTTTCCGCGAACGGGTTTTCTGGTCTTTATCGCATAAACATTCGAGCGAACAACAAACTATATCCGAGATTTTTACTGTTGTCAAACAATTCCGGGACAGAATGTGTCCCTCCCGTCAATAATTATCTTTTTTTGTTTAAAACCGAAAAGACACACAGACGCAGAACTGTTCAATAAACATACATACCGCCAAGAACACATTGTTGTATACACATACACATTGTTGTGACAGCAACAAAAAAATGATTGGCCTCAAGTCGCCTTGATTTGACACGGACAAGCTGATTTGATACAATAGGTTTTTGTGTGTTGTCACGGTATTAAATCATTTCACCTGATTGGGAGGCTCCTGAATGAAAAAATTCTCCGTTCTGACTGCGACACGTTGCACAATTTTGTGTGTTTTTTATCTGCTGTCTATATCTCCACTGTTTGGTGTGGAGTATCCCGGGAACTGTCCGGGCAAGGCCCACGGAACGTGTTCCAAGACGACAGCCGTATTGGAAAATGACACGATTAAAATATCGTGGTCCCTGGCCGATGGTTGTCTTAAACCGATAGAACTGATGGGCAAAATTGACGGGGCGCGACTTGACTTGAGTGGTTCGGAATGCTTTTGCGTTTCCATTGTTCGATCGCCTCATCCGCAAACACGAACACTTAAAGCATCTTCCATGAAACTTGAAGGTGTGCCTGTACTAACTCGAATTGACGCCAATCCGAAAAGCGTCCGACTTGCCGATCGTCAGGCCGGTTGGCGACTGGACGCGACATTGTATGACGCGAAGACCGGTTTGGAAACGAAATGGAATGCCCTGCTTCGGGATGGTTCCAACTATGTGAGACAGTCAATGAAATGGTCTGCGCGAAAAGACCCAGTTGAAATTGTCGAGTTGACCATGTTCGAAGGAGCAGTCCCGAACGGCCAGGTTGCCGGACAGGTTGACGGTTCGCCCATTATCGGCAAGTGTCTTTTTCTGGGCATCGAAGACCCTGCATCGAGTAGCAGTATCACAGACGGAATCGCGAAATGCTGTTATCCATTCCATAACGCCATTACCAAGGAAACGCCCTTTGAATTGTCCCTGGTCATGGGCGTTCATCCGGTCCATCAGCTTCGCCGGGCGTTTTTGTACTATTTGGAGCGAGAGCGTGCTTGTCCGTATCGAATATGTTTACACCACAACAACGGAGAGCAAATTGGCGAAGATTATTACGCTCTGAAGAAAGATCAAAAGACGCAGAAAGAGGCTGCCGCCTACCGCGCGAAGCAGGAAAAAATCTGGCTGGACGTTATGCGACAGACAGGAGACGCGATGAAAAGGCGTGGCGTGACACTTGCTTCTTATGTCCACGATTACGAATGGGACGATGAGTTTTTGGTATGGCAGTTCCACAACGGCTATCCGCAAGGTTTTGCTCCGGCCGCCAAAGTCGCTACAGAATTGGAATCGAGACTTGGCATATGGTTTTCGCCGTGGGGAGGTTATGCCGGACGGAAATACCGTGTTCAAGGGGGAACGTCGATTGGTTTGGAGCTAAATCAGCAGCACAACGCAACGGGTTTCTCGCTTGCCGCGCCTCGCTATTACGCGCGATTTCGTGCAGCGACCATCAACATGCTTCGCGATTATCACGTAAGTTATTTCAAGTTCGATGGATTTCTCGGTTCGGTTCGGGCAACAGGACCATCGACCTATCGCAGTGATTTTGAAGCGCTCTGGCGACTTCTTGCTGACCTGCGTCGTGAATCACCGGATGTTTTCATCAATACCTCGACGGGCAGTTGGCCATCGCCGTTTTGGCTCATGCGTACCGATGCCATATGGCGTGGTGGAAGCGATACCGGTTTGGCGGGGGCCAAGGGTTCGGCGCGACAGCAATGGGTCAGTTACCGTGATATGGAAGTGTACAATCTTTTGACCAAGGGTCCGCTTTATCCGATTTCGTCGCTTATGATTCATGGTCTTATGGTGAACCAGGGCGGTCGTGTGACCACATTCAATGAGCAGGATATTATTGACGAAGCGTATTCGTTTTTCGCAACCGGTGTTAATGTTCAAGAACTTTATATTGATCCTGAAGTGATGAACGATCGCCTTTGGGACGCTGTGGCCGAAGCTGCATCCTGGGCAAAGAAGAATGAAAAGGTATTGGCCGACGTACATTGGGCTGGCGGTGCCCCGGCGAAATTGGAAATATACGGTTGGGCTGCCTGGTCTCCAGCCAAAGCGGTTCTTACGCTCCGCAATCCTGACGACAAAAACGCAAGTATTACGCTTGATATTTCCAAAGTATTTGAACTTTCAAACGGCGCGGCCAAAACCTATTCGCTCAAGAGCCCGTGGAAAAAAGACTCGCAGGCCCAGCCTGTCACCGTCACAGCCCGAAAGCCTCATACGTTCACGCTCAAGCCG
>JAQVID010000105.1 GCA_028695865.1 Thermoguttaceae bacterium
CTTGGGAAAGCGTGTTCGGATCCAAGAGTACTTTCGCCTTGGAATCGAGCGAATCGGTGTGATACAAAACCGACTGATTCTGCAATCCGGTATTATGAAAGAAAAAATACCGACCATTCTTTTTGAACGGAAGCGAATGCTTGGGGTAATTGATTCGCTCGGTAATTTCCCGACGAATACGGTCGCGAAACGGGATTCCCGACAAGACGCTTGATGTAATTTTGTTTTCCGCTTCGATCCACTGCTTGAGTTCAGGCGTATCGTTTTCTTCCATCCAGCGGTAAGGATCGGCGACTTTGGTTCCAAAATATTGATCGACGTGGTCCGACTGCCTTGCGACAGGATACACGATTCGTTCCGGTTCCGCACTCTGACATATTACCGTTAACCCAACCAGTACAATTCCAGCAAGCAGATATTTGATCATTGACTTTATACTCCAAAAAATTCATGTGCATCGCGCCCATTTCACGCGAAAATGCCCGCGTAACAGACACGGGAACGCTGAGTTCTCATACTCCCCTTTTTATCTTATTGTAATAATAAAATTCGAAAAAGCAAGCGTTTTTCCTGAACTCTGCAAAATGATTCTCTGTTTGTTCAGAAAAAACTGTTTAAAAGATTATCGTCGTTCGCGGATTCCATTGACATTTGTACACTACTGCTGTACACTACTGCCAAAAAAGCAATAAATACTACCAGATGAAATTTTTCGCCCCGGAAAGCAAAGAGCATCTTCTTTAAGAAAATTCTCTCACTGGGACCACGGAGCGGAATCTCCGGTAAATCAGGAGCCGTTCCGGCTATTCCTGTTTTCGTGTGCTCATCTCCAATGTCCAACACATATTCAAGTTTGAGAGTCCCGCCAACTCATGCCATAAGGATATTTGCTCACGACGATTTCAAGATATCCGCTCGGGTATTTTAATCCGGTTGAAAACAAGCTTTCTGACGCGGAATGTTTTCTCTTTTTGCGGATACTCTGCTGCCCGTTTTTCATGGCGTCCCTTAGTTTTCGAATTGCTCCAAATCGATTATTCTGTGGTACTTTGCCGTATACCCGGCGCCCTTGAGTAATCGGACGGCCATGATCTCCGGATCGGAAAAACATGCTCGAAGTGTCCACCACTTGGGAAAATTGATCTGTTTCTTTAGGGTCTCAATCAGTTTCATGCGACGGACCGACCAGTATGCAACGTAAACGTACACGATTCCAGCCAGAAGAAAACATGTGCCCGTGACCCCATAAAAAACCACCGGGAAAATCCACCCTGAGTTTAGGCAGAGCAGACTCCACAGAAAAACAGGACAAAACAAGATCCATGCCCAAACTTGAACTTTACGAAAGCAGAAAACCTCCCTGTTCAGAGTCGCCGCAATTTCGCGATAATCAAGCGGCAAACCGTTTGCGTCGAGCGGAATCGGTTTATCATCCAAAATACGGGGCGGCACATAAGGCAACAACAATTCGTCTATCGGGTTCTCAACACATGGATCGTCCGTCGAATTCATTCATACCTCCGCCGAAACCCGCACAAAATCTGCCGGTACAACATCCCAAAGACCGATCAAACGAAAAACGAAAAACGAAAAACGAAAAACGCGAAACAAGGTCCGTCCACACGGGCATCAATATATCAGAAAACCACAACCAGTACAAAAAGGGTGACAACGACATTCTTGTCACCCTTTGCGATTGGCGACTATTTGTTCTTGCCGCAGCAGTTCTTGTATTTTTTACCGCTTCCGCAGGGACATGGATCGTTTCGCCCGACACGAGGCTTGCGATTACGAATCGTTTCGACCTTGGTCTCCTGACTCGATTCAATCGCCGCGTCCTGCTGACTTCGCAATTGCTTGACCGTTGCGTCGCCTTCCACCGTATCGTGACGCGATTCCGTCACAGTCCACGTTGACGAAATGAAACGTTCGTCCAACTGCTCAATACGGAACACATAATCGGTAACCCGTTCGAACACGTTATCCCACATCGATTCGAAGACCCGCATACCTTCTCGCTTGTACTCAACTTTGGGGTCAACCTGGGCATAGCCGCGGAAACTCACACTTGCCCTCAAGTGGTCCATTACGAGCAAATGTTCTTTCCACGCCAGGTCGAGAATACCCAAAATGAGCGAACGTTCCGCTTTGCGAATTTCAGGATTGAATTGATCTTCTATAATGGACTCCAAGCGGTTTTCGATCAGCAGAACATCCCAATCGGCAACCTCACGCGGCTCCAGATTGTAATGAAACGAAGTCTCAAGCCACTTGCAAAGTTCGGCCACATCCGGATTATTGCGTTTGAGCCGGATAATATCGTCGCCGGAAATACGTTCATTCCTCGCGATTTTGTATTCGCGCACCTGCCGAATCTTGTCGATATCGATATTGGCATCGGTGTAAATTTTCGACAAAAGCGATCGCATTTCGTCGTAGTATTTACTGATTCCGGCAGACGCGTCATTACTGACCGCGTAAAGCGTTTCTTCAATTTCGTGACGCTGCTTGTTCTTGAGGTCTTCCAGATCAAGGTCATGATGAAAACGATCGCAAGCCCACTGAACAAGTTGCTCGCGATTATAATGCTTACCGGTTTCATCAACGTGAGAACAACGAATCAAACCGCCAACCACAGGGAACCGGACTTCTTTTTCCCGATATTTATCGGTGACGCGGCGTCGAATTTCTTCGATCAACTTCATCGGCTCCATGGCGGCAGCCTCTTTGGCGTCAATATCGATACCGAATTTGTTCTTGACCCAAAGACAGGCCGTTTTCAGACCATAGTCCGCGGCCAGCAGATCGGCACCGTCGTCCAGCGTGATATTGTCAATATATTTATGCGCCTTATTGATCAGGAACTCGGCGACATCGTCCCGCCCGACTTTTTTCAAATCGGTATCACGAATCGCGGCTTTCCAAAGCGCATTGGCTTCTTTCGTGAGTGCCTGCCAATTCCATTCATCTTCCGGAACATCAAGCGACAAGGTTTCTTCAATGGCGTCGAGTACCTGCGTTTCGGTCATGCGGCGAGCGTGGTCAATTGCGTATTCTCGTGCCGATACGAAATCCATGCCGCGGAACTGCTTTGCTTCAAATTCGACGCCGATGCGGCGTGTCACCCAGGCGGCGAACGATTCTGCCCCGTAATTCCGATCGAGGAATTTTTGCAAATAACGATCAATTTGACTGGCGATCATTGCGGTAATAAAATCCTTGGTATTACCGCCTTCGAGAATACGTTGCCGATACGAATAAACTCGCTTGCGCTGCATGTCCATTACTTCGTCGTAGTCGAGCAAACTTTTACGCGTTTCGAAGTTGCGCTCTTCAATTTTCTTTTGAGCCCCTTCGATTCGTCGCGTGACCATGCGGCTTTCAATCGCCTGCCCCTCTTCCATTCCGAGTCGCGTTAAAATATTTTTAACCCAATCGCCGGCAAAAATACGAACCAAATCGTCTTCAAGCGAAAGGAAGAATCGGGAATCGCCAGGGTCTCCCTGACGTCCGCAACGTCCGCGAAGCTGAAGGTCAATACGCCGCGCCTCATGCCGCTCGGTTCCGATAATATGCAGACCCCCCAATTCGCGAACGGTTTCGCCTTCGGCCTTCATGTGCTCTCGCGTTTCGATCTCCTCGACCATGGCACTCCATTCTTCTTGAGGAACATCCAAACGCGTGGGATACTTGTGCTGGAAAATCGACCAGGCCATGGTTTCCGGATTTCCGCCAAGGATAATATCGGTACCACGTCCGGCCATGTTGGTCGCGATGGTTACGGCACCCAGACGACCGGCCTGAGAAATAATTTCTGACTCGCGACCTATATTCTCCGGGCGGGCATTCAAAACCTGATGCTTGATACCACGACGATCGAGCATTCCGGAAATGAGTTCACTCTTTTCAATGGAAACGGTACCGACCAGAATGGGACACCCTTTTCGCCGCAACGATTGCACATCGCTTCGAAGCACTGTCTGCGGATTACGGGAACCTTTGGGCGCAAAGTCGAACGTGTCTTCTTTTTCTTTCGAGACAAGACCGAATATTTCTTCATCCGAATTTTTAAGAACAAGAATGTCCCATTTGTGTATGCGTTCAATTTCATCGACCACGGCGTTGTATTTTTCGCGTTCCGTTCGATAGACCAGGTCTGGATGACTTACCCGCACTACTTTTCTGTTCGGTGGAATCGCGATAACGTCCAAACCGTAAATCTTCCAGAACTCGCCCGCTTCGGTCATTGCCGTTCCGGTCATACCGGCCAACTTGTCGTAAAGCTTGAAGAAGTTTTGAAGAGTAATCGTCGCCAACGTCTGATTCTCTTTTTTGACCTCGACCCGCTCTTTGGCTTCCACCGCCTGATGAAGACCATCGCTCCAGTTACGCCCTTCCATCAAGCGCCCTGTGAACTCATCGACAATAACGATTTCGCCATTCTTAATAACGTAATTAACGTCCTTCTTATAAAGATGATATGCTTTGAGCGCATTGTCAATCAGGTGCGGCCAGTGCATGTTACCGACCGTATAGAAGCTTTCGACTCCGGCAATTTTTTCCGCGTGACGAACGCCTTCATCGGTCAGATTCGTTGTGTGCTCCTTTTCGTCAACTTTAAAATCGACGTCTTTCACGAGTTGTCGGGCAATACCATCGGCGGTTTTATATTTCTCCGTATCATCTTCCGAAGGACCTGCAATAATAAGCGGCGTACGCGCTTCGTCGATCAATATATTATCGACTTCGTCAACAATGGCGTAATGCAAACGGCCTTGTGCCTGCTGATCATACATGTCGAAGCGATCGTCGCCCCGTCGGGCACTCCGCATATTATCACGAAGATAATCGAAACCGAACTCGTTGTTCGATCCATAAGTAATATCGCAAGCATACGCCGGCTGACGTTCCTCCGGCGACATATCGCTTTGAATGGAGCCAACCGTAAGACCAAGCGACATATAAATCGGCCCCATCCATTCCATATCACGACGGGCAAGGTAATCGTTCACCGTAACAATGTGAACCCCCTTTCCATCCAGGGCATTCAGATACGCCGGCAGCGTCGCGACAAGTGTTTTACCTTCACCGGTCATCATTTCGGCAATCGCTCCACCATGCAGAACGATACCTCCGATAAGCTGGACATCGTAATGACGAAGTCCGGTCACTCGCCGACTGGCTTCACGACAAACCGCAAAAGCCTCGTTGAGAATGTCGTCGAGTGTTTCACCCGCCGCTATTCGACGACGAAAGACTTCGGTTTGTTCCCGAAGCTGCTCATCGCTCATTTCCCGGTACTTTGGTTCCAAGGCATTGATTGCGCCTACCCGGGGCTGAATCTTTTTGAGAAATCGCGCGTTGGACGATCCGAAAATCGATGTTATTCGACTTTCGATCCAACGGGAAAACGATGTGAAAAAATCACTGACAATCTCAAATAATCTTTCGAAAAATTCCATGTGTATTTACAATTTCTAAAATGTGTGCCGTTTGTGAATTAACGTATCACCACATTCAGTCTTAAACACCAAATGTGTTAATATGGGCTTTTTAGGTAATTGTTCAACGGGAAATATGCGGCGTATATTCCCAACAGATGAAACTATCCCATATTATTAAGTCTGTATAAGTTTAACGGCAAGAGTCGATTCGGTCAATGCCCCAAGAAGAAATGTAAGCACGGTCAAGCATCTCCCATGAGAATATCGTGAAATATCACGATATTGGCACCACGAATCAGGGAAGATTTTTCACGAAAATGGAGCTTCTCCACGGAGACGACCTGGAGGCACACGTGGAAGAAAACTGTTCACGCCCTCTGGACTTGTATCAAGTACGACTGGTGGCCAAACAGATGCTTGATGCACTGGTTTATCTTCAAGACCAAAAGCCAGCGATTATTCATCGAGACATAAAACCAGCAAACATCGTTTGGGATGAGAAGAAAAAAAGTTTTGTCCTCACCGATCTGAATATCGCGACAACCTGCGGCGATGAGAAACCGAACTGTACCTGGGGGTATGTCCCGCCCGATCTGATTGATCGTGAATCTGCGTCGATACATTGGGACAAAACCGCAGACATCTTTGCGCTTGGTATCACTCTGTACAGACTGGCCTGCCATACGTATCCTTGGCCCAACGACGAACAGATACCTGATCCGGCGACGCCCCCGGACGATCCCCGCGAGTGGAAGAATGCCATTTCAGACGAGTTTGCAGAATTTCTTTTAAAAGCGATTCGTTGCGACAAAGAGCGATTTGCTTCTGCCCGGGAAATGCGTGACGCGTTGCCGGACAGTTTTCAGCGCATTGTCGAGGTCGTCCCGTGCGAGACGACGCCGGTCGATACCAACGACTACGTCGATTATCTGCGAACGCTTTACAGTCAAAGTCATAACAACGGGGGAACGCGTTGCGGCAAAAAGATAAACCTTTTGGACACAAGGACTTACATCCCGACGAAACTTGACAAAAAATTGGCCGAAAACATTTTCAACGGCCAATACAAACTGGTGATTATCACAGGTAACGCCGGAGATGGCAAAACGGCGTTTATTCGCAATATCGAAAAAAGAGCCGGAAACGCTGAGGTACTGGAGCATACCAATGGTGCACAGTTCGAAATCTGCGGTATCCCATTTGTAAGTAATTACGATGGTTCACAAGATGAAGGGGCGAAAGATAATCGCGATGTATTATGCGACTTTTTTTCTCCCTTTTCTGAAACGGACCATCGTTCGGGATCGGCTCGAACTGTTTAAAGCTCTGCGTTACGACAGTGATTTCGCTCGACTGGATTTCAAAACGTGGAAACTTCCCGAGATGACCGACAAGCAGAGTATGACACTTCGCGTCGAACTGCCCAAGAGTAAAACTCCGCCTGTTTACGTAAATGGAGTAAGAACCCTTTATCTGGATGGCGAAAAAAACGTTCCGCTCAAAATCCGTATCGTGATGGATCAAAAACCCACGGATGTTACAGGTTTGAAATTTTTGGTCTATTTGGTTCCCACCGGTTCGGGCAAGGAAGATTCCAAAAAGCTCCTGGTTTCCAAAGATATTGCGCCGGGTACGAAGAATTATCGTGATCTCACACTCAAATTTGACAGTACCCTCGAAGAGGGAACGTATTATCTCCGTGTTGTTGCCGAAAATAATACCGGTGTCCAGTTGAATACGGAAGACAATTTTCGTGTGGATGACATCAACCACAAATGGCAAATCGAAAAGATCAGAGAAAATGGCGACAGCTACGATACCTTCAAGGCCGAGAACAACGCAAAAACGATTAACGAGACTGCCGAGGATATTTTCTTGACTTCTATCAGGTCTGAAGATGATACCTTGGGTCAGGAAGAAACAGAGGCTAACCACAACCCGAAACTGAACAATGCGATACAGGGGTATTTTGAATACCGGGCAGACTTATTGAAAAGCAAACAACCGGTTGGTTTCCCCGTCGTCGATACGAACGTAAGTTGCTGGAAAACGCCTTTGAAAAAACAACAGACGAGTATTGACAATGAGCTCCAACGTCAATATATTCTGAAGTTCAACGACTTTGATCGTCGTTGGGATATCCCGATATCGAAAAAACTATACGATTTGGAACGGATGTTTCTTGTACAGACGCAGATGGGATATGTTCACTGCCAAATCAGTTCCGACTCGCGACAAAACAATTTCAATTTCGATTTTAGACCGTTCGACCATGCCGAGTTTCGGACACTGCAGGGGCTGCGAAAAAAGATTTTTGCGTCCATTTCCGAATCGGCAACCGACGAGGACGGCAAAACAAACGGGGTGTTCGAAACCTGGCTTAAATGGCTGGACGTTGCCGATCCGGAGAATGCGAATCAGACAAGAGCCAAACAGCTCAAGGACTATGTCAAAGAATACGCCAGCTGCTACGACCGAATTCGGAAGATGATCATTGAGGGCAACAACGACAAGGTGTTTGAATCTCTCTTCAAGCTACAGAATCTTGATACCATAACGCTTAATATTCCACTCTCGAAAAAGACACCGACCGAACGTCAGGAATATGTGGAGGTCATACTGGTACCCCCGTTGCATCCTCTGCGACTTGCCTGGTTTTCCGGCCTTTTCGATCTCTTTAACGAACTGGAAAAGTCATTGCAAAAAAGTAATAACAGGGCATCCAAATTGAATCAGCTGAAATGGATTTTCGAAGGACATTTGAGTCCGACGAACAATCCGTTGCTTATTGCTCGCAATTCCATGGAGTATCTGCAATATGCCGGTGAAATTGCATTCGGGTGGGGAATCTATATTCAAACGGGTAAACAGGGTCTTTTCAACGAACGACAGATAAAAGCCCTGGTTGCAGAACAGTTGAACCTTGATTTTGAAAATCGAATTGACACCGATGTCGATTCGAA
>JAQVID010000106.1 GCA_028695865.1 Thermoguttaceae bacterium
AACTTGGCGATGCCCAAATGACCTGGCTGGAACAGGTTCTGAGCCAACCTTCCGTCAAGCCGGCCGTGATATTTGTTCATCATGATATTACTTCTCTGACAGAGAAAAATCGTTTAATGGTCTTGGCGAAGAGGTGTCCGCGTCTTAAAGCGTACATTTTTGGCCATGTTCACGAGGCAAGTTTTCACGCTCCGGATAAATCCAGACCATTCAGTTACGCGACGCTTTTGGCAATCAGTGCCGGTCCGAATTCAACGGCTCCTTACGGTTGGAATGATTGTATGATCGGCCCTGATGAAATGGTGATAACACTTCGTACCGGTGAACCGGAACAGAAGATCAACGGTACTATTTGGAGAATTCCACTCAAATAATCCGTCAAACGTGTTTTGTTGTTTTTCACGCGGCACACGTAAACTGAAGCGAAGTATCGGCGGATGGGTATGCGTGTCGGTGTTTTGACATTGAAGTTCAACAAGGGAGTATTGATTATGAAACGACGTGATTTTATCAAGTTGCCTGCTTTTGGCGTTATTGCCGGAACGGCGGGTTATGCCAGTGCTGAAGCGCTTCACGAAGATGTTACGGAGGTCGGGACGCAATTGCGGGATCGTCGCCCGGTGCGGAACATGCATGACTTTCAGGCCAAGCCGTGTCTTCCGCTTCGTGTGGGATATATCGGACTGGGCATGCGGGGCTATGCGTCACTCAAGCGTCTTTCCCGCATGAAAGGCGTCGAAATCAAGGCCCTTTGTGACCGTTATGAGTATCCCGTTCGGCGAGCGCAGGATTATCTGAAAGAAGTTGGGGCTCCTCCGGCAGCCGAGTATTTTACATCGAAAGAAGTATGGAAAGACCTGTGTGCCCGGGATGATCTGGATGTGATCTATGTTACGACGCCGCCATGGTGTCATGCCGAAATGTCTATCCAGAGTATGCTTGCCGGAAAACACGTTGCCACAGAGGTGCCCGCGGCTCAAACCTTGACCGATTGCCGGCGTCTGGTCGACGCGTCCGAAAAAATGGGCAAGCACTGTTTCATTCTCGAAAATTGCTGTTACGATTTTTTCGAGTCCATGACTATGCAAATGGCCCAGGATGGCTTCTTTGGCGAGATCGTTCATGGGGAAGGTGCTTATTATCATTATCAAACCGACGAATTGCGAGCGCAGCCCATGCCCCCGTATGATCAGGAAGCCAATCCGTATTATCGGGTGCTCATGCGTGCGGCTCAGGGCAATATTTATCCGACACACGGCTTTGGTCCGGTCGCCAAAGCAATGAATCTCAATACAGGCGACCGCGTTGAGTACATGTCGTCGGTCGAAACCGAAGACTTTATTTTCGCGGACATGATTAAGGAAATGGCCCAAAAAACCAATAGTCCTTATTTTAAACAGTTTGTGGGTAAAAAGTTTGTTGGAATCAATTCTTCAATCATGCGAACGGCGAAAGGGAAAACGGTTTTCGTCGATTACAATACGACCTATGCGCGTCCTTATTCCCGAATACATCAGTTGACCGGAGTCAAAGGATTTGCGATGAAGTATCCGACAGAGTGTATTTGTCAGGGAAGTATTACTCCTTTTTCTCCGCAGAAGCTGAAGGCCATTCGCAAGAAATATACACCGGAACTGCACCGTCATATAGGCGATTTGGCCAAGCGATTTGGCGGTCACGGGGGTATGGATTTTATTGAAGATTGGCGTTTCATCAACTGTCTGCAAAACGGACTGCACATTGATTTGGATGTATATGACGCCGCAATGTGGAGCTCCATTACTCCGTTGAGTCTTTGGTCGATTACTCACCGCTCCAATTCAATAGACGTTCCCGACTTTACCGGAGGAAATTGGAAAACCAATTCGCCGATCGATTTGAGTTTGCGTAACGGTGGGCGGAATACGGAGGTCTTGCCGGAATCGGCCGCCGGTGCTCAATGATTTGCCGCATTGCAGGCTTTGCGGCTTGTGATGAGGTGTCAGGAGATTCGTTTCGGGACAGCGAAAGTACCCGGAATGTTTTTGTTTACCGGAAGTCGCGACGGGGAATGAATCGCCGGGAATTGAACTTTCGGCAGTATCAATATGACGCGAAAATTTATTTTACAGTTTGACAGGATCGAAAAATCATGCGAAGAACTCAATTCGTCGTTTCGTTTTTTTTGTTTTTTACCATTCTTTTTTCGTTGGGTGATGTTGGAACGCTTGACGCGATGGCTTCACCGGAGCCGGTAACCGAACTGGTGTACCGCGTTTCCGATGTCGCCGACAGTGGGATTCTTGTTCTGCCCGTTAATGTGAAACTGCTTGCCCGGGCAATGAATATCCCGGTCGAAAATGTCTCGGCAGTTGAACTTGAACTAAACGGTAAAAAGCTTGTCACGCAATTTGCCCTGTTTGAAACTCCTTCGGAGGAAAACGGTTTTTCTTATGAAGGCAATTTAATTGTCAAGTTCGACGAGGCACAGATCAGGGAATCGCGGAAAACATTCCTGACCGCAAAACTGCAACTGAAGACGGATTCCAGCCGTCCGTTGGTACGGCAAATCAAAACGACAGACCAGATCGAAATCGGGCGGAGTCAATATAAATTGAAGCAGGCACAGAATGAAGCCGGAACAATGCCGACCGAGCTTACCTTTGTGAAGTCGGGCAAAAAGTTGACGTCTCTCTATTGGCAGGAACGTCTTTACGATCCGATTAGCGGTGTCTGGTCTGTTCGAAATCATAGTCCGAATCCCATCGAGATTGTTTCGGACGGTCCGCTTGCCACCGTTGTCCGAACAAAGAATGAATATGTCAAACAGATAAAAGGTAAAGCAGTCCGTCCCAAAAGCGAACCGGTTTTGATATACAATTGGCTCTACCTGAAGGACGACAGCGGACTTGTTCAGGTCGTTTCGATTCAGCGTCAGAAGACTCCCTTTGAGTGGAGTGAAAATCATTTGCTTGAACTGCATTTCGGCAAGGAATTGCTCACACACTGGCTCGGCGGCAAATCAGGACGCAGTGATCAAAAGCCTGAAGGAACGTTTCGCGGCGAAAAGAATACCTATCCGTTACGCGATTGGGTTTCTCTTTATGAGGGTAATAATTCGATACTCTTCTTCGGGTCCGAGATGCGCATTCATGACACCCCGAATTTGGCAAGCCGATATTTTCATCACGATACGCTCCGTGCGTGGAAAGCCTGGAACGAGTTGTACCAAAAGCGTGTCAACTGGTTGCGTTTTGGCGAACTGGAGGCTACCCGATCAGCGGCTAAAGGAGTGGTCGATCAATTTGTGCAGACCTGTACGGCACTGGGGCGAATTGTTCCTGTCTTGTCGCCCCAAGCCGACGATTGGGAAAAACTCGCGGCAACGACTGCTTCCATTGACGGTTTGATTGATTCGGCGTCAGGCGATCGGACGCTGGTGTTCGAAAGTCGCGATCTCGGTTTGATTTTGTGCCGTCGTGGGGGAAGCGATCAGGGCGAAGAGCTTCACGTCGCCAGTCTGTTTGATCGCAAGACCAATCGGGCTCTGTGGTCCAATCAGGCCATGCCGTTCTTTACAGCCAATGTTCTTGATACGCAAACAGGGAAGACGACGAAAATCAGTTCCATGTCGCAGTGGCAGACTATTCGAACAAAGCAATCGCGTAAGGATGGAAAAACAACCATTGTCTTTACCTCGCCGAAAGAACTGAAAGAGTCGTCCGCGTTGACCGTGGAACTGACAATAACCGCGGATGCGAAGCAAGCCGGCTTGGCGTTCGGCTGGTCGGCGACAAGCGGTTCGGACCGTTACTCGTTTGATTCGGCGGTTTTCCCGTCGTTCCATCTGGGATGGCTCGGACGCGGAATGAAAATGTTTTATCCTCTCGGTTGCGGTGTTACCGTAAACAATCCGATAGAGAAGTCCTGCAATTTTGAAGGACCTTATCCGACGGCGCATCACGCCATGCCTTGGTGCGCCGTTTGGGACACGCAAACAAATCAGGGGCTCTATTGCAGTTTTCATGATTCGTTTGGATCGTCCAAAACGCTTCGGTTCGTAACGAATGTCCTGCCACAGACATTGACCCTTGAATATGAGCATATTCTTCCGAATCGTACCGTTCCGAATAATAAGCCGTCGATTTCGGGCGAGTGTGTTTTACGCGGCTTCCAGGGCGACTGGTACAACGCGGCTTTAATTTATCGCGACTGGGTTCGTGCCTTTGCCAAGTGGTATCCTGAAGTGGGACCGGAAGGGCGAGTCGATTCATCCAAGTGGTTCAAGGAGCTTCCGCTTTGGTGTCGCGATGAAGGCGTTCCCGCTGAAGTCGCCGATCGTGCCCAACGGCTCAAAGAGGCGCTTGGCGTTCCTTGCGCCATGCACTGGTATCGTTATCACGTGACACCGTTCGACAATGATTATCCTCACTTCATCCCGACAAAAGAAGGATTTAAAGAAGCCGTCGCCGAAATAGAAAAAGACGACGACTTTGTCGTTATGCCGTATATAAACGGTCGGCTTTGGGATACCAAAGACCGCGGTATGGAAGACTGGCTTTTCACGAAGCAAGCTTTGGCCGGCGCGACAAAAGACGATAAAGGCGCGCTGTTCACAAGTCGTTTTGGCGAGGAGGCCGATCATCAGCCGTGTGTTCACGCGATAATGTGCCCGACGAACAAAGTCTGGCAGGATAAAATTCGCGAGATGGTTCTGCGTCTGATGAATGACTATAATGTTCAAGCCGTTTATATTGATCAGGTATCCGCGTCGCGTTTCATGCCGTGTATGGACCGTACGCACGGGCACACGCTCGGCGGCGGTACCTGGTGGACGGACGGATATTGGACCATGCTCGACCGTATTCGAAAAGACATGAAGCGGCCTGTCGCGGACTATCCGTTCTCCAGTACGGTTTTGCGGCGATTGCAAAAATATCCTGATATGCTCTCCAAACGTTTCCTTACTTCGGAATGCAATTCAGAAGTGTACGCCAAATCGTTCGACGCGTTTTTGGTTTATCATTTCAATCACCCGGATCAGGTACCTGCGTTCCATATTATTTACTCGGGTGCCATTCAGTGCTTTGGACGGTACTATCGTCGGCCGGAAAACACGAACGAATGGAAGCTCAAAGTCGCTCAATCGCTTGCCTATGGCGAACAGATTGGCTGGTTCATGGCAGGTGATTTGCTCAAAACGCCGGAATTGATTCCGTTCGTTCGCGACGCCGCGCAATTCCGGTATCACCATGCTCCCTGGTTTTACAAAGGCGAAATGGGGCATCCTCCTGTTTTCATCGATCCGGTTCCTGAATTGACCCTGGAATGGAAATGCTATAAGCAAAAACCGGAGATTACCGAAACCGTTGTTCAGGCCGGACTCCGCGCCCTGTTGGGTGATCGTCCGCAAGCTCTCCTTTATTTCAGTAACACGTCGAAGGACAAAGTCGTTTCCCGCGTGCGGTGCGATTTATCGTTCTGCGGATTGAAACCCGGTGCCGTGCGTGTGACCCGGGTTGATTCCGAAGGTAAACGAACCCCTGTGCCCGCATCGGTACTTGATAAACCAATCGAGTTTCCTGCCCAGGAAGTCTTTGGATATATTATCGAAAAAAAATAACCCTTAACCAAAGGCCATTGCCATGACGTCCAACAAAAACAGTAATGATAAACCGGTCAAGATTGAGTTGCCCCCGGTCGAGACCAACGAAGTGTACGCGATTGCCCCGGAAGCATTTTTAACGGCTGACCCTGAAGGGAAAGCGTCCGGTTCCGGTGTTCCGTTTCCTGGAATTGATGTTGCAGTGCCGTCAAGAACAGACACAGGCGTGCACGCGGGCGCCGTGCCTGCGGGTGCCGCTCCTGTCACGGAACGCGATCCGTCCTCGACGCGACTTATGTCGATCGATGCTCTTCGTGGATTCAATATGATGTTTATCATGGGCGCGGCTGGGGTTTTCATTGCCCTTGCCAAGCTTTGGCCCAATACGATAACCAACGCGATTGCCGGGCAAATGTCTCATGTTTCGTGGGACGGTTTTCGACACCACGACATGATTTTTCCGCTTTTCCTTTTTCTGGCGGGAGTTTCTTTTCCGTTCTCGCTGGCCAAGCAGAAAGAAAAAGGGAAAACGACGTTCGCGATTTATCGCAAGATTTTTATTCGCATGATCGTGTTGATCGTTTTCGGAATCGCTTTTGGCAACGCGATAACGTTCGACTTTGCGCATATGCGTTATGCGAGTGTTTTGGGACATATCGGTATCGCGTGGGCCGTTGCCGCCGTGATTTACATGAATACGCGATTTGTTACCCGGGTACTGTTGTCCGTTTTTATTCTCGTGGGCTACTGGTTTTTATTGGCATTGGTTCCGGCCCCCGATGTCAATCAAGCCGAATGTTTTACTCACGAAGCTTACGTTCAGCGTGCCTGGCATCTCCTTTCTCCTGATGAGCAGATCAAGAAGAATCTTACCATGGAAGGTTGTATAGTTGGATACGTTGATCGCACGTGCCTGCCGGGGCGACTGTACAAAAAGGTTCATGACCCCGAAGGAATTCTTTCACTCATTCCGGCGATTGTAACCGCCATATTGGGAACCATGGCAGGCGGGCTCCTTCGTCGCGACCCCAAATTAACGAGTCCGACGGCGAAGACGTTTATTCTTTTATTCGCGGGAGCCATTCTGATTGCCATTGGCTATTACTGGAATTTCGTCTTTCCGATCAACAAGAACCTGTGGAGCAGTTCCTTTGTCTGTTTCGTTGGCGGGATTTCCATGATGTCTCTTGCTGTGTTCTATTATATTATTGACGTACTGCGATTGCGAATGTGGGCATTCTTCTTCGTTGTGATCGGTGTCAACTCCATTACGATATACATGGCGCAGCGTATCATCGGATTTGAGCGTGCCCGGGCATTCTTCTTTGACGGCATGGTAAAACTTTGCTCGCCTGAACTTCAGCCCCTGATGAATTCATTGGCCTATGTTCTCACCTGCTGGCTGTTCCTGCTCATTCTGTATCGGCACCGCATGTTCTTGAAAGTATAAGGAAAGTATAAGGAAAGTATAAGGAAAGTATAAGGAAAGTATAAGGAAAGTATAAGGAAAGTATAAGGAAAGTATAAGGAAAGTATAAGGAAAGTATAAGGAAAGTATAAGAATGAATTGCAGATTGGATTTACAAGTGATCAGATAACACAAAAACCCTCCGCTTTATTTTTCTTCAAAACAAGGAAACAAATAATGAATTCGAACAGACGTGATTTTATGAAAGTCGCAAGTGCGGGTATTCCGCTTGCCGCGCTGGCTTCGTGTGGTTATGCGCAAGAAGACCGACTTCGTGACAGTGTGGAAGCAAGCAGTCAGATGGGACGCGATCGCAAGCAGATTTTTAATATGAGTGGTTACGCCGCGCCTGCCCTGAATCATTTGAGAGTGGGGTATATTGGCCTTGGAAATCGGGGCTTTGCGTCGCTCAAGCGACTTGCGTGCATGGAAGGAGTCGAAGTTCGCGCCATTGCCGACTGCTATGAGTATCCGATTGTTCGGGCTCGCGATTGGCTCAAAGAGCACAAGTGTCCCGCCCCGGCTGAATATTACGCATCTGAAGAAACATGGAAAGACCTTGTTGCCCGGGACGACCTTGATTTTGTTTACGTCGCGACTCCCCCGTATTGGCACGCGGTCATGGCCCTGGGCGCCTTGCTTGCCGGCAAGCACGCCGCGACAGAAGTCCCTATGACCATGATTCTGGAAGACTGCTGGAAACTGGTCGAGGCGTCCGAGAAAATGAAGAAGCATTGTACCATGCTCGAAAATTGTTGCTACGGTAATTTCGAAGCAATGACAATTAACATGGCACTTCAAGGAGTCTTGGGTGATATTGTCCACGGCGAAGGCGCTTATATACATTATTTTGCCAAGCAGTTTCAAATGGCAACGCCGCCGTTGAGTCCAAAGTCCGCTCCTTATTACGGTTGGCTTACCAGTGCCGGTAAAGGAAATCGTTATCCGACCCACGGACTTGGTCCGGTATGTCAGGCGATGAAGATCGGGTGCGGCGACCGGCTTGAGTATTTAACTTCTGTTGAAACGGACGATTTTGCGCGTTCCCAACAGGTTAAAGAGCTCGCCGCGCAAGGCAATCCAATGTACACCCCGTTCAAAGACCGTGTTTATTGCGGCAACATGAATTCCTCTCTCATTCGAACCATGAAGGGTAAGACCATTCTTGTTCAATATGATACAGTGGACCCGCGTCCGTATTCGCGCATACATTTGCTTAGTGGACGCAAAGGCTTTGTTCAAAAATATCCGCTGCCCGGCAGTATTTATCTCGACCCGCATAAAGCGGCGACTCCGGACGAAATGAAAGAACTGGAATTGAAGTATTTGCCCGA
>JAQVID010000107.1 GCA_028695865.1 Thermoguttaceae bacterium
CAGTCGATTCAAAAAGCGGTCTGGTTCGATCCGAAAGCGGATCATCCGGTTCCGCTTCTGGTCGCATTGCATCCATGGAGTCACGGTTATGCGATGAAAATTGATCAATACCGTAAATCGTGCGCTCAACGGGGGTGGGCAATGATCCACGCCGATTTTCGTGGTCCGAACAGTAACCCGAACGCGTGTGGCAGTGAACTTGTTGTTCGCGATATTCTTGACGCCGTTGAATTTGCCAAAAAACGTGCGAATATAGACGCCTCCAGAATTTACCTCATGGGTATTTCCGGCGGGGGATACGCGTCGATGCTCATGGCCGGGCGACATCCCGAAGTATGGGCCGGGGTCTGCTCTTGGGTTGGTATTGCTGATCTGAGTATTTGGCATGCTGAAACGGCTGCCCGCAAGTTGGCTTATGCCGGGCTTCTGGAGAAAGTTTGTGGAGGTATGCCAGGAAGTGCTCCCGCGGTGGACGAGCAGTATCGCCGTCGAAGCGCAATGACCTGGTTGTCTGGCGCCGTACACACTCCGCTTTTAATCAATCACGGGATCGGCGACAATGTCGTTCCGGTCAGTCAGGCTTTTATCGCGTTCAACTCGCTGGTACCGGCCGAATCGCGGATTGGTGCCAACGACATTGATTTTATGCTGAAGGAAAAACGCGTACCAAAAGCACTGGCGGAAAATGTTCCGTGTGTCGCCTGTTACGCAAAGAAGACGGTACTCTTTCACCGACACAACGGGCAGACCGGAATTACCCTTTTTAACGGCGGTCATGAAGGCCTGATCGAAAGCGGTTGCTGCTGGCTGGCAAGCCAAACGAAAGGGAAGCCGGCGGATTGGTCGCTTTTTGTGTCCCCTAAAGAGATGTCAACTGTCCAGCCGTAATACCTTATCCGCTTATCCGCTTGTTTTGATCCTTTGATCGGAATTGATAAGAGAAGAAGTCAACGTTTTCATGGTACCCGTTTTGCGGTCGTGCGGCTTGATTGCCGCGTTTATTATTGGTTTTTCGGCACCTCAACTGCATCTTTTTGCCTGGCTCATACCGTGGGCAGTTCGCTTCATGATTTTCGTTGTTTTCCTCCAATGTGATTTTCGCAAGGTTCGACCGCGGCCAAGTCACTGGCGATTACTTGCGTTCAATCTTGCGTTTGGACCTGTTTTGTGTGTTCTTTTTCGCTGGTTTGGGCAAGATTCGTTTGCGTCTGCCGCGTGGTTCCTGGCTGCCGCGCCGACGGCGACCTCCGCGTCGGCTGTGATGGGCTTTCTTGGCGGAAAGGTCGAATATGTCGTCACTTCGTTTTTATTCTCTACTCTTATCGTCTCATTGAGTATCCCGTTTATTCTTCCATGGGCATTGGGACAAAGCACGCCCGGCGCTTGGATTCACGTTGCCGGAAGCGTTGCCAGTACCGTACTTGCCCCGATTGTTTTGGCCATAATTGTAAGGTTCTTCGTGCCTTCGATTGGTAAATGGGTCAAGCAGTGTCAAAACATCGTCTTCGTTTTTTGGATAGCGACCATTTCGATTATTTGTTCCAACGCGTCGTACTTTATTAGCACGGAGCCGAACATTTCGACGACAATTGTTCTTGAGATGGGCATGCTGGCCATGGCGGTATGTATTATGAACTTTGTCGCCGGGTACTTTTTGGGAGAAAAAAATAATCGGCATGAGAGCAGTCAATCACTCGGACAAAAGAATACGAGCATTACGATTTTTTTAGCGTTGGAATATGCCAATCCGCTTATCGCATTGGGGCCAACGCTTTATGTTCTTTGGCACAATCTTTGGAACGCGTGGCAATTACGCAAGCCGCCGGAAAAGAAAACAGAAAAGGAATAACTCCGACGACTTGTTATTCCGCAAGGGAAGGCGTTCAGACGCGAAGTGGAGCGTTGATAAAAACTTCACGACGTCGAACATCGCAGGATGGACGCAAGTTTTTCTAGGGGCAGGACCGGATCAATACTCACCGTTCCCGCGTGAAGAAATATTCGAACCATCCGTCAATTTTCTGTGGTTCACTCCCCGTTTATATTGGAAAACAGGGAGATTTAGGCCACGCAACACGAGAATCAAATCAAGGCGGGACAAAGGATCATCGCCGGATGGCAGGGCCCTGTAGTCCACAGGACAGTATCTCACCGTATCTCAATTCTACGGGGTGCCCGAGGACCCGTGCGCGTCTCTTTCGCTTTGTTCCTGTTCGGTCATCTTGACGGGGGTGAAATAACAACGGTCCGAGGTGAAATTGGCAAGGGCACCGAGTCTCATTGCTCCGGGCTGACCTGACTTGCCTTGTGTCACGTCGTGAATTCGGAAGTTTTCCAACGTCAGACCATCGATTCGAAACGCTTCGAAAGGAGCTTTTCCCCGGATCGCGTTGTGATATATTTCGATATCCGAGAAGTTTACATTGTTGACTTTATTCCGTAGTGTGCCCAGGAGGATGGAAGGACCGGTACTTTGGCCTGAAATATTTGAGAAATAAATGTCTTCGATTTTGGCGGGCGTCTGACAGTAAAAGAAAAGCATGAAAGGCCGGATACACTCAAAGGAAATATTATTGAATCGAATATTTCGAATATCGGTTCCGTCTTTTCCCCAACCGGGACAAAGACAAATACCCATATTGGAATCTTCAAAAACAAGGTTACTGAAGACGGCGTCGTGAATTTTACCGTTTCCGACTCCTACGCGGATACATGCCTGACCACTGGAAAGGACACAATTTGTGACCGTAATATTGCGGCATTCTTTTGGAACTTTCAGGCGTTTGTCATTGGCGCGAAGAGTCAGAGAATCGTCACTGGTATGAAAGCGGCAGTGACTTACCGTGACATTTTGGCAGCAGTCGATATCGATTCCGTCGCCGTTGTGCGTTTCACGCCGTCGAGTGGAAATTCGAACGCCTTCGATTTGCACCTGGGTACACCCATGAATAAAACAGGACCAATAAGGCGAATCGACCAGCTCAATGTCTTTGAGAGTAATATTTTCGCTTTCGACGAAATAGAGCATTTGTGCGGGGCGCCATTTGAGACCGGCATGACCGGGCAGTTTTTTTCCGTTTTTATCAAGGATGAGTACCGTGCAGTTTCGGCAGTTACCGTTAATCTTGCCCGGTCCGCGAACGGTAACGTTTTTTTGTTCAATACACAGAAGGAGATGTTTTCCGGATGTCACTTCAAGCTTGGACGCCGTATTTTGGGGACAAACGTCAGCGGGATTATAATCCTCGCCGTTGGGACTGCCAACGATTACAGCGCCTTGCTGCAAGTAAAAATCGACATTGTTTTTGAGATAAATGGAGCCGGACAAATACGTACCGGGAGTAAGGCAAACCGTGCCGCCTCCTGCCTGCGTACACGCGTCGACCGCTTTTTGAATCGCGGCCGTATCTTTTGTTACTCCATCGCCTTTGGCACCGAACTCCTTAACCATATACATACCGGTCACGGCAGAAGGAGCAAGTTGAACGGCGGCTTTATCAGCGGCATTGGGGTGATTGGGTCCCGCGTCCGCTCCTTGTACTGCCGATTGTTGCAGTACAGTCGCAGTACAAAGCAGAAAAAAAATAATGATGTGTTTCATGTTTGTCCTTTTCTTTTATCAGGTTCTTTTATCAGGTTCTTTTATCAGGTTCTTTTATCAGGGGCGTTGGTTTATTTGACTTAAAGACAATAGTGTTTTTGCGTAAGGCGCTAGTGACCAATGATGTTTTTTGAACGAGGTTTTTTGAACGATCGGGAGGAATCTTGCGCACGACATCCTGTAGTCTACCCAAAACAGAATGCAAAGTCAATGGAGTTGAATAATTTTTTGTTCCAGCGCGGCAAAAAGACGGCTTTTTCGATCTCAATCATGCGAAGAAAACGGATGGACAATAATTCGGGGCTCGGACTTCCACACAATTTTATCGTTTTTTGCGACGAACACGGTTTCTGCTTTTTCTGGACGCGGTACAGATATGAACAGAACAGTCAGCCGGACCAAACAGTCAGCCGGACCAAACATACGCTCGGACCAATAAACAGTCACACCCAAGAGACGACCTCGCAGAAAAAACAGTCGCGCGAAACAGAACAATGTACATTGCACAATCAAAGACACGGGGGACACCGCGGAAGTGTTCGCTGTTACACGGGCACACGCGGTTTCCAAAACCTCGTTTTCATCCGGACTGCCCAAGTCAAAAGAGCCAATTGAATGCCAGATTGAAGTTGTGGGCCGTCGAATGATTACCTAAATTGCAGTTGTAATTTCCAGACACTATTTTATTGTTTTGAGCGCCGATTTGTCGCCAGCCACCGGCTCCCAAATTGAACGAATAATCGTCGTATTCAAGGCCATGAAGGTCCAGACTGCAAATGGAGTTGCAGCAGTCCGTTCTTACGAACGTCCGATCATCGCCGCCGATACGACCACCGTAAAAAATACGGCCATTCAAACCGCCTCGTTCGCCAATGTAATCGGCTGTCAAACCGGCTCGGGCCATGTTACGATGGTATTCCATGTCATAATACTGATGAGCGGAGTAGAGAACGGCTTGTGAGAACGTGCCCGGTAATACATTGGGACCAATTGATTCTTCCTCGCCGAAATTGGAAAGCCAGGCATGCTCGGAATCAAATCCGACCATCGGTGTTAATCGGAATCGCTCCGATATCTGAAACGGACGCGACAAATAGACCGTGGCCGTGAGCGTACTGCCGGTCGTATCGCCGACATATTCACGATCGAAACCAATATCGCCGTTAATGGTACGAGTCCAATCGGTTGATTGCCGTCCGCCGCCCAGAAACATCGACAGATCGAAGCAAGCTCCCAACTTTCGTTCCAAATGCGCGGCGAATTGAAAATCACTCATGGTCATTTTCGAGTGGTAATGATCCGAATAACCCAAAAGCGATCCGCTTTGTGTCAGTTCAGGTGAGGACCACGCGAAGAAGATTCCGCCTTTGGTCTTTTCGTCGAAATGCCCATGGTAGCCGCCCATGATACCAATTCGCTTTGCGTTAAAACCGTCTGTTGTCCCTTGAGCGTCGACGTCCAACGTCGAATAAAACGGAGAAGCCCAAAGTCCCTGCGAAAGAACGGAACGATCTTCCGGCTCCTTCCCGCGAAGTACACTGCTCATGACATTCGATGATTCATCGGACGCGCTTGAAGAGGTCGCGTTCACAACGCTCCTGCCGGAACACGCGGGAAACGAATCCCAAACATCGGCCCCACCATTAAAGAAAACACTGCCCGCCGTACCGAAGTGCGAAATCATCGCGTAAAAATTTTCAACACCATATGTTTGGCTCATATTTGCAAGAGTCCGATTCAGGTATCCTGTGTCTTGCTCATTGTAAAAGGCGTGCAACATTTGATAAGCCGGATAAACATCTTTGTAACCGACGACACTCCGGATGGTTTGCGAATAATGATCGAGTGAAGACGCGGCTTCAAGCTGATTGGCCGACAGGTTTTGCGACTGCGCATAAGTTCGCACACTCTGGACAGTTCCGGTCAGGACGATATTCGTCCGGTCCCCGTCTGTGGTTACGCTATCGGTAAACGAAAAGAGTGGTCGTGACAGCATGGAGGCCAAATCGCTTCCGGACAGTGATTTGACGGCACTTCCCGCGGCGTCGGTCTGTGTTATACCGTCGGTCTGCGACGAAATGGCAATGGATACTGTTGCGCCCGGCGCTGTGACACCCACACCGTCAAACCAGACATCCGTTCCGGTTCCAATTTTCATCGTGTTGACATTGATATTGGCAAGTCTTTGATTCCGTCCGGCAATATTAAAGATGAGAGCGCTTCCGCCCTTGCCGCTATCGGCGTCAAGCGTCAGTTCGTTCGCGTTAAGTCCGGGCGCCGACGAAATAATTCCACCACAGAGCGCAAGAGCCGCTCCGTCTTGAACGTCGAAATTTCCTGTGCGATCCGCGGACCCGTATACGCCACTGACACCGATCGTAAAAATTCCTTCCTTGACAAGCGTATTTCCGTGGAAATCTTCGCTCTTGGCTGTCGTCATCCACGTTCCCAATCCGGTTTTTTCAATGGTACCATAGCCGGAAATTTCTTTTTCTGACTGAAACGCGGATAAAAACATCTGATCGAACAGCGATTCGGTTGCGTGAGTTCCTTCCGGTGTTTCAAGCACGACTTTCGAGACGGCTTCGTTTGATGAATTGTCAAACTGAATCCAGGTATTGAAAATGGAACTGTCCGGCTTTTCATCTTCATCCCAGGTTCCTTGAAGCGTCAATGTTGGCCCGCCCAGCGGAGAATCGGTCAAGATAAAACCATTCATCTCTTCAGGATAAGTCGTATCATTGCCGTTTAATGTAATTGCAACCGGGCCGGTTCCGGAATAGAGCGAATTAACGTCGACCATTCCATCGTAATCAATCGCCCATGGAAGCTCTTGCGATTGAAGCGGTGACGACACAAAAAACAGAAAAAGCCATACCATGACAACACCGGAGGCGTCATGGAAGAAATGTCTTTGTCTGGAATGGTCGCTTGCCGATTGCGTGATGCGCATGTTTTTGTCCCGTCACCTTTGTTTGGTTGTGATAAAACGAAAATCAATAATGTTGTTAACCGTCGCAGTATTCTGTTGGCAGACTTACTCGATAAAGTTTTCCTTATTGGTATAATCGACAAACTCGATAAGACGCTCCAGTAAAAAAAACTGAAACCCGATATTTCAGGCAACATCCGGAGTGTTTGTCGGTTCCGCAAGGTAAAAATGAAAAGAAAACACGGGATGTCCGTTGACTCAATCGCGTTTTATTGCTATACTAACTAAATCATTTGGATGGGTGCCCGAGTGGTCGAAGGGACCGGTCTTGAAAACCGGCGACGGCTAACCCCCGTCCGTGGGTTCGAATCCCACTCCATCCGTTTTTATTTTCCTGGGTCTCCCTTCAGGGGCGTTTTTAGTAATGCCAAACGCAGGACGCGTTATTCCAAAGGGAGAACGAAATCAAGGAAGGTTTCATGGAAAAAAGAGTTTTAAGCTGTGGTTGCGGCGAAAGCGGTTTTCGTTCGTTTGGTCGGTGTGGGAGACTTTTTCGAGTATTTGCCCTTGTTATTTTTGCCCTGCCTTCGTATTTTACCGCTTTTGGTTTCGATCTGCTTGGAAATCAGGTTGCTTTCTCATCCCAGTCGGGTACCGAAGCGGGTATTTTATCGCCAGGAATCGTGTCTGGAAATCATTCCGCAACAATGGAATCGGTTTCGGCGGGGGGGGCGGCTAAACGCTCTGTTCATTCGAACCAGGAGATTGGAGCGGGGCCTCAATTGTATGGGGTCAGTTCGCGATATGTTGCCTGGATCATGCCCGGCGGCAGGTTGGTTTCCACCAAAATATATTTTCCGACCGGTGTTCAGTCGCCTTGTCCTGTGGTGATCTTTTCGCATGGATTGGGGGGTTCGGTTGAGACTTGTTCATATTTGGGTAAAATGTGGGCTTCACGGGGAATTGTATCGTTTCACTTGGAGCACACGGGAAGTAATGAAGATATTTGGCGCGGCAAGGTTCGGGCAAAAGACGTTTTGCGATCAGCTTATCAATCCCATTGGACCGGGCGGGATCGCGCACTGGCAATTCATTTCGTCTTGGACCAGCTTGAATTGATTGCTTCGGGCAAGGTTTCCGACCAGGCTCATTTGGCCCCTATTCTTGACATGAAGAGAATTGGCGTGGCAGGCAATGATTTGGGTGCATTGGGGGCCATGCTGATTGCCGGGCAGCTTCCGCCGGACAACGGCACATCGCTGAAAGATGATCGAATATCGGCGGTCCTGGCGTTAAGTCCTCCGGTTTTTTGCAACGCGGCCAACGCGCCGCTTGTGTATGGAGACATGCAAGTTCCGTTTATGTCGTTCAGTGGCACACAGGACAACGGAGTCATTGGTACGACCAAGGCTTGGCAGCGTCGGATTCCGTTCGATTCACTTTCGAATGTCGATCGGTACCATGTGACGTTGCAAGGCGCGGATCACTTGGTTTATTCAGGGGTGCGTCCTCGTGGTCGGCAATCGCAAGGAACCAAAGACCCGGTCTTCCAAAAGACAATTATGGAAGTGTCAACCGCGTTTTGGGCCTTGTATTTAAAGAACGATTCGCTTGCTTCCGGTCTGCTGAAGAGTAAACCGGAACGAACCGTATTACGTGTTGGCGTGTTGGAAAAGCACCTTCGTTAAGAACGTACTTAAGAACGTACTTTGTCAGGAGCCGAACCGAGCCTGTACTTGGTTGTGTTGTGTTGGAATCATCAATTTTTCGGGAGGTTATGAACCATGTCGGAAAAGACCATTTTCAAACGAATCATCGATAAGGAGATTCCGGCG
>JAQVID010000108.1 GCA_028695865.1 Thermoguttaceae bacterium
TGTCTTTGACAATGCCGCAACGGGCAATGGCGGAGCGATCTACAACGAAGGGACGCTGACCATGACCGGTTTTTCGAGCAAGCCTGTCGTTTTCTACGGCAATATGGCCGCCAAAGGCGGCGCAATTTACAATACCGGCACATTCACAGCCAAGTATGTCAATTCGTTTAATAAAGATGAAACGGACATAACCAAGGCAGGCAACCTGGCGACTCAAGCCGGCGGTTTCCTTTATAATGCGACCGGTGCCAGTGCCACGATCAATAATTCCAAGATTTATTACAACTACGCTACAACGGAAGAAACGCTGGCAGACACAAATTACACGGGACAAGGCGGCGGTATTTACAACGCTGGAGGTCTGGTTTTGTTCGCGTCCGATTTGGGTGGCAACCGCGCCGCCAGTGGTGGTGCCGTTTATGACGCGGCGACTGCGGGTTCCGCAAACGGTTATTCCACTTCGGTTGTCAACAGTGTCATCCGAGGCAATTACGCGGCCGATAACGGTGGAGCCCTTTACGCAAACTCCGCTCCGATCTACGTCTATTTCTCGACCATCGCGGGCAATCGCGCCAATAACGGGGGCGGTGTCTATGTTAACAGTAACACCGGCGCAAAGCTCATGCTGGAAAACTCCGTTGTCGCCAATAACTGGTGGGTAACAAAATCCTCCGATATTTATACCGCAGATTCTCAGGCCGTAGTCGCCAGTTACAGTTTCGTCAGTATTGGTGATACCCAATGGAATCGTGAGAGCTCCGTTATCGGAAGTATGAGCACTCCGGTCAATCCGCTGTTTGTCGCTATGTCTCATGACGTGGTCACGGATATCCTTGGTTGGAAGAACTGGACGCTCAGTTCCATGAGTAGCCAGATCGTTGCCAAAGGAAACGCCAAGAGTGAACAAAGCAAGCTCTATTATCTCTCGCTGACCGGCAAGAGTATCACTATTGCTTACGATTTCACCGGACTCAAGAATCGTCGTATTCTGTCAGCAGAAGGTGTCTATGTAACCGACATGGGTGCCTACGAAACGGGAGAGCAAAAAGAAACTCCTTCGACCAAAGTTACCACACTTGACTATATCTACGATCAAACGGACGGCCTGATTTCGCTCTATGAAGCAATCTTGTACGCGACGAATCCGGAATACCTCCGCAACTTCCCCAGTACGTGTACTACACAAATCACGTTCGACGAATCGCTCAATGGTGGAACCATTACCGTGGGCAATCCGTTCGGTGATGACGATCCGAATGAAGTCTATTCTCTCGTTATGGACGATAGTTACGAGATTTACGTTGCAAACGGCCAGAATATTACGCTTAAAGGAAACGGAACTTCTGTGCTTTCAGTCCAAACGGGCGCTAATGTAACCGTGACCGGTTTGAATATCACAGGTGGTTCGGCCGAAATGGGTGGCGCAATCAACATGAAGGCTGGCTCACTCGTTCTTCAGGATTTGTGTATCTTCGGTAATGAAGCCCAAAAAGACGGAGGCGCCATTTACCTGTCGGGCGGTAAATTGGCTTTGATTGATGTCCTGATTAGTGAGAACACCGCTTCCAGCGATGTCACTTACCAGATGGATACCATGGGCGGTGCCATTCGAGGCGTTGGCGGCACGCTCGAAATTTACGGCTGCACAATTACCCAAAACGAAGCCCCCAATTACGGCGGACTCTATATTTCCGATACCAACCTGATTGTTTACAATACCATTATGACCGAAAATACCGATGGTATCGGCTACAGCGGCGACTTCTACTGCAAGGGAATGAAGAACAATATCTTCCATTCTTTGATCGGCATTATGAAAGACGCCTATATCATCAATGGAGTCAACGGCAACCTGGCGGGAACCTCGCTCTATCCGGTTGAAGCTGATATGACCTACACGCCTTGGTCTGTCAGTGCGGAAGGCAAATATACCACTCCGGTTGTTTCGCTTAACACCACGTCGCCTGCAATCAATGCCGGTGATAATTCCCGCGTGCTTTATGCGGAAGGCAAACGAATTGAATTTGACCTCTTCGGAAATACCCGTATTCTGGCCGGTACGGTCGATATGGGCGTTGCCGAGTCCGGAGTCCTCGATCCAATTGGAACCGTCGTGACCACCCTCGAAGATGTTGTGGATCCCAATGACGGGCTCCTCTCCATTCGTGAAGCCATTGAAAACGCCAAAGACGGCGATACGGTTACTTTCAATATTTCGGAAGAAAAACTTGCCGAAAACGGTGGACTTTACACCATCCGTTTGACCGGTGGGGCGATTTCGCTTTCTGGCGACAAGTCGATTACTATTGATGCCCGTGAAAACGATGACGCTCAAATTCAAAACGGTATCACAATTGACGCCCAGTCCGATTCGCGCGTCTTTAGCATAGGCGGTACACAGAATATTACGCTGTACAATCTCGTCCTGACCGGTGGTCGGGCCGAAGTGGGCGGTGCCATCAAGAGCGAGTCAAGTGGCCAAATCGAATTAATCAACTGCGTCGTTTACGATAACGTAACGGAAATGGAAGGTCCGGCCAATCGGGGCGGCGCCATATATCTCGGCGCTGGCACCTTAAAACTCCTGAACTCCACAGTCGCGGCCAATACAACATTCAGTTATGGTGCCATTTACGCCGCCAATAGCGCAAAAGTGATTCTTTACAACTCCATTGTTTCGAATAACAAGAACGATATTCAAGACGAAGATAATAATTACGACGTCTTTGTAGCAAGCGGTAATCAATCACTTGAAATGGTAACAAGTCTGGTCGGAAGTCTTCCTGCCGCGTATGCTCCATCCTATTTAGGCAACGCTTGTGTCGTTGGAACGTTTGACGCGCCCGCCGATGCAGGTTTTGTCGTCAAGCCCGCCTTTGCCGCCAACAGTCCTTATCGTGTCGTCAACCTTGATGGACCGACCGATTTGTATCTGAGTTCGACTTCGCGAGCCGTCAACGCGGGCACAAATACCCTCGTCGGTCAACCCGGTTACAGTTCCGAAATCAGTACCGACTACCGCACATACAATACCACGGTTCTCAACTGCGATTTGGCAGGTAATGATCGTATCCTTTATTATACGGTCGATATGGGTGCTTATGAATGCACCGAGGAAGTCAGCGTCAAACCGAGTACTATTGTTACCACGCTCGACGACCTGGCGGATAATCCGTTTGACGAAGTAACAACATTGCGTGAAGCGATCAAGAACGCCGGTTCAACTTATATTGATCAGGATGGCAAGATTGTGACGCTTGGTACAACGGTAACTTTCGATCCGAAACTTCTCGGTGGAACCATTAACCTCACTCAAGGCGCGGTCGTGATTGACAAGACCGTCTCGGTTGACGCTTCCGATCTGACCGGTGGTATCACGATCAATGCCGGAGGAACCAGCCGCGTCTTTGAAGTGCTCGCCACAACGTCCGCCGTGGCCGGCCAGTCCGATGAGATTGGCCTTATGGGCTTGAGACTTACCGGTGGTTATGCCGAAGTCACACAAACCTCGACTATTGGTGGTGGGGCCATTTATCACACAGGCGGTAATTTGACGATCATCAATTCGCTTTTGTATGACAACGAAGCGCTCAAAGGAGGAGCCATCCAGTCAGACGGTGGTACACTCAAGTTGGTCAACGTAACGATCACGAAAAACAACGCTCATGATGTAACGCTGCCGGCGGAGGAAGACACTCCCGAAACGACTATTAAGGGTGGCTATGGCGCTATTTACAGCGTTAATGGCGATATCACCTTTGAGAATACTCTCGTTGCTCTCAATACATACAACGCAACCAAGACCGACGGGCAGTGGGACACACAAGCTTCACTTACCGCGCAGGGCCGTTTCTCTGTCGAAATATTCGCCAATACGAAGTTGTTCAAATCGAGTCTGGTCGGTGTCATGCGAACGGTTGAAAGTATTCACGGCGACAAAAACGGAAACCTTTCCGGTGATCCTTACAATCCGCTTGATCCGGTTTTCGTCGATTGGGATTCCAACAATTTTTCGCTCGGTCGCGATACTCAAAACATCAACTCTCCGGCTATCAACGCCGGCCAGAGCGAGTATGCCTTTGACTTGGACGGCAATACCATTCTGACGGACTTGACAGGCAGTCATCGTTTTGTCCAACAAATAGACATGGGCGCGTTTGAAACGGCATTGGGTACCAAGGAAATTCCCAGTACAATCGTTACAACAACTTCCGATGTTGTCAACGACATGGACGGTTTGATTTCGCTGCGTGAAGCGATTAATTATGCCGGGACGGTTGGACTTGGATCGACCGTAACTTTTATGAAATCGCTCACAGGTAAAACGTTCTATCTTGATTCGCAATTGTTTATCGATAAAACGGTTACCATTGACGGTGAATCGCTAGGAACCGATATTACGATTACGTTGAGTGACAGTGTAAAAGATCAAGGCGTTATTTATATCAATAACGGTACCGTTGAAATGCTCAATCTGGTCATTACCAACCGCTACACGGCCCGGGCCAAGAGTGGGCAAAACCTCAATATTGCCAATGGTGGTGGTATTTATGTCCGAATGGGAAGTCTCTTCCTTTACAATTGCCTCCTTTATGACAACTACGCAACCAATGGCGCGGCGATCTACGTGAATCCCGAACCAGAAACCGTTAACTTGAACATTATCAATACGACGATTACCGATAACCGCTGCTACTCGACGGGCAGTACCTATACGGGAGCTGCCGTTCAAGCCGGAAAAGGTATTGTCAATATTCAGAATTCGATCATTGCCGAGAACCAAACTGCCGAAGCCGTCAAGGGGACGCGTATCCTCCCGCAGTACAGTTTCCTGGATTACGCTCCTGACGTTGCCAAAGAAGAAGGGCACGGCATGTATGGCAATTATGTCGGTTACGATGACATCAAAGAAGAAATGAAAAAAGAGGCCAAAAAACTCTTTGTTGACTGGGCAAACGATGATTTCCATTTGACCGATGCGAGCCTTGCGACAAACAGCGGAAAGAATACCTTTACGCTCTTTGACAACAACGGGGATATCTCCTTCTATGGTCTCATTAACGCCTCGGGGGTCGATCTGAATGGAAATCGCCGACTTGTCGGTCAGACAGTAGACATGGGTGCCTACGAAAATCAACTTGCGATCGACGACTACTGCTGGCGCGATTCGGCTGACGGCTATCCCATCGATGAGGATTCGTTCAACGCGATGATCGAACAGTCTTTGACCAACAGCGCGGCGATTTCAAGGGATGTCACGGCGCTTATCGCGACCAATCCCGACGCCGACGCCAATGACCTGCTAACCACTTATCGCCAGCAGGTCGCGACAGGCAAGACGGCTCAAAGCCTTTTGTGGTACCTCCGAACTTATGTTCAGAATTATATCAGCTCTCCGACGACCGGCCAGGCTTTCGATCACTTGACTTTCGAGCAACGCGTTAAAATTATCGACATCTACTCAGAAACATCGTATGCAAACGAAGTGATCAGTGGTCATGCCGCCGCGTCTGTCAGTGTCTTCCGTACCTGGATGAACAAGTGGGCTTCCGGTTCAGACGAATTGGCGCTCCTTGACACACTCATTACCTCCTCTTCCTCGACACCGCTGACCACTCTGCTTCAACTGACCTCTGCCGCTTGGGATGATAGTGATTTGGGAAAAGAAAAAGCCACGCTTATCGAATTCATCGCCCCAACCGGCTTGCCCGTTGCCGACTCCCTGGATGATATTTTGGCTTTCACCAACAAAGACGTTCAAACGGCCAATTACCTCCGTGCATTCATCCAGGAATACGATGCCGCTCCGACGAATGCCAATAAAATCATTCGAAACAAGATGTCCGGGTCCGTGTCCCGCTACGAAATTTATTTATATCGTCTCAAAGACGCGCTGGAAGCTGTGGTCGGCGATGATTATTCGCAGGCTCACAAGGCCCTGGGATATCTGACCATTCACGGTCTGGACCCTGATTCCCGTATCCTGGTCACCACCAATCTGGATACGGTTACCGCGCAGGATGGATTTATCTCGCTCCGCGAAGCTGTTGACCGCGCTGAACGCTTGTATGACATCAAAATTTCCAAGCCGGTCGAATTTGCTACCTATTCTTCTGTCCTGACCAAAAATTCAACTATGGTATTGGGAACTCAAACCATTTCCATCGAGCGTCCCATCACAATCGACGCGTCCATGATCGACAGCTTCCGTATCAACGGTAACGCTTTGAACAGAATTTTCATGATTAACACGACAGCTTATCCGGACGAGGAAGTTCGACTCGTCAATCTGGAACTGTTCAACGGATATGCTTCGAGCGGTGGCGCAATTTATCACCAGGGAGGCAATCTGGTTCTGATCAATTCACTCATTCACACGAATCAGGCGAAGTATCCCAGTTCGGCTGCCACAACAATCAGTTACGGCGGGGGTATTTTCAGCGATGCCGGTTGCTTGACTTTGGTAAATTGTACGGTCGCGAACAACAGGGCTGATTATGGTGGTGGTATTTACGCCACTCCGGCTACGACTTTGTTCCTGTACAATACCATTATTGCCAAAAACGCTGTGAACAAAGCGCAGAGCACAACCGATGTTGATATTTACGTCGGTTCCTCCAGTAAGCTTGAAATGGCCTATTCATTCATCGGCAACTGCTATTCACTTGCCGGACGAAATGAAACACAAGGTAACATTGTCGGCTATGGCGATGACAAATCACGTGACCCCTATTTCGTTGATATCAATGAAGGCAATTTCAGACTGCAACCGAAGATTATTCGTGGTGATTCGTCTGTAGATAATCCTGCCGCAATCGGTGGGAATGTTGCGTACGTTGATTATTTCAACTTCGTGGATGATCTTGACGGTCATGTTATCGGTTATGGTGATACCGAGATACAAGCTGAACGGGAATTGCAATATCTCCTTGACAAAGGTTATGACCCCGATGCAGGTTCTGCGGAAACGCGACCTTATACCGAGTTAACCGAAACGATCAATGATTCTCGTGTCAATGATATGCTGGGTCAGAGGATTAACGTTGACATTACCGATCAGTCCGCGACCTCGCTCGAAACTCTCAAAGCTATTTATTATGATACCTCGGTCCCGGATTCCGCTATTTCCGACAAAGGCGGAACGATCCAGATGAAGGACACCTCCATCGTGCTGTTGTACTATATTGCTTTGTATAAAGATAATGGTGAAGGTCAGATTCCTGCAACAACAACTGTATACACTAGCAAGCAGTCTATTTTATACTGGTTTGAAACCAGAGACTACGACACTTACAATTTTAATCCTGACGCGGAAAATTTCAATGCCGCTACCAGTTCTTACACTATTGGCAAGGATAGATACAATAGCAACTATATCGATACTCTGAATGCAAGCTTGAACAGTGTTGATAAATTTCTCGCTTTCCTTGAAATAAATAAAACTCGTCTGATCAATGTGGCACAAATCACGAATTTGGTCAACGGGCTCGTTGATGAAGCCAAGAATACCGGTTCTCCTGTCACAACGGTTCGCAACTTGAGCGAAGCTGGCTGGGGTAAGATCGGCTTGGGTGACCAGGGCGGCGAACTCTATCGTGATATTCTCGCTACGGGCGCAACCTCGCTCAACGAATTGGAAAGCTTCATTCTCGAATGGAATGAAGAGAATACGGTTGCCCAAGCGCTCAAGCGACGAATTGACGAAAATTCCGATGACAAGAACATCGCCGACGAGAATAAATTCGTGCTCAATGGCACACTTTATACACGGCGACTCAAAGACGCTCTTCTTGAGATTGTAAACGGTCCGATTAGCATGGGAGCCTATCAACGAACACGGGAAACCCCTTCGCCTATCGTCACAACTGCTGAAGATGTTGTTGATCCTTATGATGGTTTGATTTCGCTTCGTGAAGCGGTGTTGTACGCAACGTTCTCCATTACCGAGGCGGTCTCGACCAGAGAGAACCTTGAAGCGCTTTCCATCGGAACTCGCCGAACGAATCGTTATAATACCTATCCCGACATTCTTACAAGTGGCGGTGCCGTTCCCTATACCGCGGTGACGACATCGCTGGTCGGTTATCAGCAGTCTGTCTCGACCAATGCGTTCTATTCCAAAGAAGAACTTATCGTCAACTACTGGAAGATTACGTTCGCCGACCATCTGGCGGGGCAAACCATTACACTCGATTCCAATTTGGGTGCCATCGATATGTATGGTTTCGCAAAGACATTTACCACCTCAAGCGTATTTTATTATTTGATCGACGCTTCGTCCATTAATCGGCTCGGTGGAATTACCATTGACGCCAATAACATCAACTACATTTTCAATTTACACGGCTATCAGAATGGGGC
>JAQVID010000109.1 GCA_028695865.1 Thermoguttaceae bacterium
CAAAAGTTCCCTTCGTATTGGCGTTTTACTCAAAGGCGGACTGGGCGATTTCTTGATCTCATATAATTGGGTTCAGTACTTCAGAGAATTTATTGGCGATATACCATGTGACATTGATCTTTTCGGAGAAACAGGACGCGATTCATTGACGTCGTTGTTTTCCAATTTAAACATTCAGGGAAAAAACGAGATTCTCGATCCGAGGGATTACGATCTTTTTGTCAGTTTTTTTCGGCTTCCTCAAGTCAGATATTTTAATGTGGCCCGACTTGAGCGATTGTGTCCGAAAATAATTCCGGTTGTCGAAAAATATCGCGAATACGAACAGTATTGCGGTATTATCTTCGATGAGCCGTATTACGGAACGGCCAATTCGATACTGTTGGCAATGAACGAGGGAAAAATTCGAATTCAGGAGCCCGACATTGGCGGTTTTTTGGGAATCGTTCCCGAGTACCGCGCGATTCTTTCCCCGGATTCCGACGCAAGCAAAACGCTCGAAAAATTTGGTTTGTCCGACAAATATATAACGCTCAATCGAAGTGTCGATACGAAACATCCGCAATCGGTCGCCGAATGTTGTACCAAGATATGGACGCAAGACGGATACAACGAACTGATCCCTTTGATTAAGCGTGCGTATCCGGATTATCAGCTTGTCCAGTTTGGCTCTTCGCCCGAGCGAGTGGAACCGATGACCGGAATCGATATCAATTTAATCGGCAAAACAACACTGGACGACATGAAAACACTGCTTCGGTATTCTGCCTGCCATGTGGACGGCGAAGGGGGACTGGTCCATTTGCGGCATGCGCTTCGAGCCGGTCCTTCGGTCGTTCTGTTCGGTCCGACTCCGATGAATTTTTACGGCTATCCCGAAAACGTCAATATCAAATCGGATGTCTGCGGCTGGTGCGAAGGTTCACGAAAAGACTGGATCGTTAAATGCTCGCGATGCGAATGCGGTCCTCTCTGCATGAAAAAGCTGACCGTCGAAAAAGTCATGGAAGGCGTTCGAACGGCATTGACCCAATCTTTATCGGGTTCTTCTTGATTCAAAGATCGACAAATGAAAGACAATTGAACAAAACATATTTCCTGTATAATAAAATATCAATCAAGGATACTCAAATGGTTCTGTTTAAAACAAAAACTAAAATATTTAAAGGAAACATTCAAACCGTTTTTCTTTTTGGTGTCATTCCTCTTTACAAAAAACTGGTGACTCCGGAAGTAATCAAATATTATTTCGCAGGAATAAAAGTCAGAGCGATCAGAACAAAGGAGAAAGCAAGAGTCTTTCATTACGCGGAAGACGCGTGGTATTCTTTGCTGGATCACAATGAGCAGATTGATAATCCGCCGACGTCGGAGCCAAACGTTATTCCTAACCCGCTTCCCGGCACCTGCATTCAAATGGATATTGATCGCGCTCTGGCTCTGATGCCGAATATCGACAGGATCGCGATTGTCTTTTTCATGGGAATCGGCGATTATTTTTTCTCGACCCGATTCATTGACAAGTTGAAGAAAAGATATCCCAATATTCCCTTCACCGCCTACGTTTCGAAAAACAGTGATATTAACAATTCACCGCTGGTTGCCGAATGCTGCCGTACAAATCCCTGCTTCGACGAAGTCAAATTATACGATGGTCACGCCAATAAGTATAATTGGAAAAATTATGACTATTCGGATGTCGTCAGGGAGGAACCGAAAACGACCTTAATCCTTCCCATGATCTACGAGCATGACGATACCATTTTGTCGCGTGACGATACCTTGTGCGACACGTTTCATCTTCCTCTTGAAAAACTTGCGAAAAAGCCTTATCTTTACGATTGGAAAATGAACCAAACCGTTGTCGACACCGCGAACGAAATTGAAGAGATCGTTCGAAAAGAAGGGCTCAAAGGCGTTGTCTGGATGACGATGAACGCGCGATCGGCTTCATTTGCCTATAAATATTCGGCCGAATTGATTCGTAAGGTAACGGAAGAAGGTTATTATGTTGTTTGTGTCGATCCCGTCGAAACAGTCGATCCTCATTGCATGATCATCAATTGCGAAAAGTTTCGCATAACCGATTCGATCGCGCTTCTGCGGCTTTTGAAGCAAAAAATGCAGACTTACTGTTTTACGATGGCATCCTGTTTCTGCTCAATTTCTTCCGCGTTGGACATTCCGAATCTGTGTGTTCAGTTCTTTTACGACACAAGTTTGGCAACGGTTTATTTTCCGAATATCTTTATCGTAACTCATCGAAAATACATTTGTGTCCCAAGAGAGAAACAATTTCTTTCATCCGAGAATGACTATGATATCGACGGTTTCAAAGCGCAATACCATAGCGATTATCTGATAGAGTGTTTCAATTATATGCTCAAGCGACTGGAGGAAGAAAAGAAGTAATAGTGATCATTTTTCGTTTCCCGGGGAAGTACAGAATAATACTTTCCCTTCGTACCCATACAAAGGAATGGATCATTCCAAATGAGGTAATTATGAGAGAGGGGGCCTTGCCCATTGAAACTCGCCCCCCCAAAAAAAATCCAATCCTGTAGCGGACTTTTTTGAAGTGCGGGAGCCAAGCCGCCGCTTTTGTGTGCGTTAAATAAGGCAAACGCGGGAGTAAAACGCCCGGCTCGACCTCTCGTTTTGCATTGCAAAAACTCTGCTTGACCGTTTATACGTAAGCCGCAGGATCGGTCAGACCCGCTTGGCGGAAACCGTCCAAACGGAGCAGACACGATTCACAATGTCCGCACGCCCGCCCTTGTTCATCCGGCGTATAACAAGTCAATGTCTTGGAATAATCGACTCCATGCTTCATTCCCAAGCGAATGATTTCTCCCTTGGTCAAATGCAAAAGCGGTGCCCTGATTCGAAATGAGGCGGTCTTTTCGACGCCGGCTTTCGTCGCCAAATGGGCAAGATGTTCGAACGCGTCCAGAAATTCCGGTCGGCAGTCGGGATAACCACTGTAATCGACGCTGTTCACTCCCAGCCAAATTTCCTGCGCGCCCCGCGTTTCGGCGCAAGCAAGCGCAAGCGATAAAAACACGGTATTTCGGGCAGGAACATACGAATCGGGAATGGCTTGTCCGATTTCCGACAAGGGGACATCCCGCGAAACCGGCCGGGACAGATCGGTCAACGTACTCCCGCCGAACAGATCAAGCGCCACGGGAAAGACAATGTGTTCCTTGGCTCCAAAAGCTTTGGCCGTTTGTTTGGCGAATTCAATTTCGCGTTCATGTCGTTGATGATAAGCTAAAGTCAGTGCATAAATTTCACGACCTTCCGCAGCGGCAAGCGAGCAGATGGTCGTTGAATCCAGACCGCCGGAAAGCAAAACAACCGCTTTCACGTTGTATCCTCCTAATTCAATTTCAAACTCATAAGAAACCCGGCGTTCTTTTTGTATTTGCCAAGTTGTGTGATAAGATTTTCCATGGCGTCAACCGGATTTAGTTCAAGCTGCTGTCGCCGGAAAGCCGACATTCTTTTGTGCTCCTCGGGATCAAGGATCATTTCTTCACGTCGCGTTCCACTTTCGACAATATCGATGGAGGGCCAAAGACGCTTGTCCACGAGCGCACGGTCGAGCTTGATTTCCAGGTTGCCGGTTCCTTTGAACTCCTCAAAAATCACTTCGTCCATTTGGCTTCCGGTATCGACCAGCGCGGTGGCGATAATTGTCAAAGAACCACCGTTTTCGATCTTGCGAGCCGAGCCGAAGAACTTTTTCGGACGCGTCATGGCTGTAGCGTCAATCCCTCCGGAAAGCGTCTTGCCCGAATCAGCACACTCGGCATTCCATGCCCGGGCCAAACGCGTAATGGAATCGAGAAAAATCACAACGTCTTTACCGTATTCGACCATGCGCTTGGCTTTTTCGAGTACCATCTCGGAAACTTGAATATGTCGGGAAACCGGTTCGTCAAATGTTGAACTGACAACTTCGCAATGAGTCCCTTTGATTTCACGCTCCATATCGGTTACTTCCTCCGGACGTTCGTCTATCAAAAGCATGAAGACATAACTTTCGGGATAATTCGTCAGAACGGCTTTGGCAATTTTCTGTAAGAGAATGGTCTTGCCGGCACGCGGAGGACTGACAATGAGACCACGTTGACCAAAGCCAATCGGAACGGTCAAATCGATAATGCGGCTACTGAGTTCCTCGGGGTCATGTTCCAGTACAATCCGTTCACACGGATGCATGGCCACGAGCTCATCGAACGGAACTTTCGTCGCAAGCTGTGACGGTGCTTCATGATTGATTGCTTCGACACGCAAAAGGGCAAAATAGCGCTCACGCTCTTTGGGGGGGCGAATTTGACCGGAAATCGTAAGGCCGTTCCGAAGACCGAACCGGCGAATCTGACTCGGCGAAATATAAATGTCGTCCGGACACGACAAATAATGATAGTCCGGAGAGCGGAGAAAACCAAATTCGTCCGGAAGTATTTCAAGCGTTCCTTCGCCAAACATCAAACCACTGTTGCGAATACGCTCCTTGAGAATTCGAAAAATCAGGTCCTGCCGTGATTCTCCGTCGAGCGGTTCCATGTTCTCTCCCCGGGCCAACGCAATGAGTTCATCCGTCGAAAGCTCTCCCAACTGATTGATGAACATCTGCTTTTCTTCGCTCTCGGGAGTGGCCGGAACGGACTGGGGCGAATCACCCGATACCGGCTGACGATTCCGATTTTGCCGCTCAAGGGATATTTCTTCCGCAAGCGTAATCGGTTCGCCTCGGCGTCCCCGGGCTCCAATGGTCGGCTCAAGGGCATCGCCACTGCGGTCTGTATAGGAACTGCCCGAACGGTCATCGCGACCAGTGCGGTCCGGGCGGCCGTAACGTTCGTTGCGTCCAGGACGACTTCCCCGGTTAGGCCTGGAGTTATGTTCCGCGTTTGGCCCCCGATCAGGACGTTCTCGTGATGGACGCCGCTGATGATCGCTGTTTTTTGCCCGTTCGCCATCGCGGTCACGATTGAATTTGCGTTCGCGATCGGAGTTGCGTTCACGACCATTACGATTTTGTGATTCAGACGCGTCTTGTCTGGAATGTGATTCGTCGGACGACTCACGGCGGCTCGAAGAATAACGCGTCCCTTCGTATAACGATGGACCCGTGGTCCAGATACTCTCGCCGCGATGACGGTCCTGATAATCTTCCGCGATTTTGTCTCCTTGCTGATATCGATTTTCGAGATTGCGAGGAGACTCCGGAAGCGCGGAGGTCGCCTCCAGAGCATCATCAACATTTTCCGGGGAATACGCTCGCCGTTCAGGACGACGGGGGCGATAATCCGCGCGGGTTTTATTCTGCTCGACAGATTGATCCGAATTGTTTTCAGAAGGGGCACGCTTAGCGCTTTTTCGAGGCCGCGCTCCCTGGTTTTGCGGAGAACGGGATTCCAAAGGGGAATCTTCATCGGTCGTGGGACGATCTTGTTCGTCTGGTGAGGTCATCGATAATACTCCTGTCGTCACACCAAAAACATTCTGTCTCCGGCAACATATTCGGAAAAGTATTCTGAATGACGACACATGCGAGAGCAGCAAGCCACACGTAAACCGGTGGCAATGGGGAAAAGACTGCTTTCAGGGGGATGATAAAAAGGGTAACAGGTTTGTTTAAAACCTTACGTGGGCAGGGTAAATCAAGGTAAAACGGACAATTTCGCAATAATTGAGTCTACCTGTTTTCTCATTATGGCCACCGTTTCATTATTGTCAATAACGTAATCTGCTTTTTTTTGTTTTTTTTCGAGAGAAAATTGATTTTGTTCCCGGTTGTTGAATTCCGTAATGCTCCAGCCTCGTTTGGCGACTCGTTCCGCGCGAACTGTTTCGTTTGCGTCGATGAAAATAATATGGTCGCAATACCTGTCCATACCGGTTTCCAGAAGCAACGGCGCATCGAGGATAAAAAAGCGGACTCCAGTCGCCTGTGCCTCTTGAAACTTGCTCAAAAACTGCTTGATGATGAACGGATGAATGAGCTGGTTCAAATATTTCAGTTCTTCTTCGTTCGAAAAGACGATTTCGGCCAGAGCAGGTCGCGAAACGTTGCCGGTCGGAGTGAAAACCGTTTTGCCCCATCGCGCTTCAATCGCTCTCTTGATTACAGAATCGTAAAGCGCGGCATGACCCGAGCGATCAGCGTCGAACAGTATTGCTCCGTATGGCAAGAACGCGTTTGCCACGGTACTCTTGCCGCACCCAATTCCACCGATAAGACCAATAACGTGTGTCATTTGTTTCACCTTGGCGCCTTTTGAGATTACTCTTGAAACCGATCGGCTTCGTCAATGAGCTGGTCAAGTTCGTCTGTTGCCTTGTTGGTCTTGGGCTGCGCAATCTGGTCAAGGTGTTCGTTTCGAATTTCCCGGGCACGACGAGCCGTGTCGTGTTCCTGTATCTGTCGGGCAACAGTAAGAGCGTCAAGTTGGCCGGAAATCGCCGCGTCCGCATGAAGGGGGAACATGATGGCGCCTCCGGGGCAGACACGTGAACACGCCGGGCAACCGTTGCGGCAGGCGTCGGGCGACTCGACCACCGGCCGCGATTGCGTGTCTATGGTATAGACACCGAACAGACAGAAATTTACGCATTCCAAGCAGCCGATACAGGCATCGTAATCGATAATCGGATACCATCGCGGCAAGAGTGTTTCGTCAATATATATGGGCGACACGGGCGACACGGGCGAAGTTGTTGCTTCACCAGCAGGGGGGTGCGTCTTGAGAAAGTTTTCGACGACAGGTCCAAGCGACTCGATGGTATACAATTCGACCTGGTGAAACGAATCTTGCCGGGATGGTTCATCGCAATCCCATTCATGAAACAGCCATTGGGCAGCCCGGGGCGAAAGCGACGAAAGGACAAGCTTGGGACAGGTCCATTGCCGTATTGCCGCAGTCGCAAGACTCTGCCCGGTTGCATCATAAAGAAACGGAACACAAATAAAACGCGCATTCGGAAACTGTTCCGCAAGCTGGTCGGTCAGCAAGCGAAAATGATCGTGCGCTTCGAACAGGGGCGATTCTGTTCGGGGACGAACAAGGACCACCGTCGGCAGATGAGCAGACTCCATTAGTATTTACCTGCCTTTTTGAGCTGTTCAATCAGCATGCCAACGCGATTGCTTGTGATCGACTCAACGCCCAGCGAGATTTTGTCCTGAACGATTTCTTCTTTGTCAATTGTCCAGGCCCAAACATGAATACCGGCTTTTCGCATGGCGGCCATGAAGCCCGGTGTTACGTTCGAATAAGCAATATCGACCGTATCGATTCCAATATCCTTAAGCGTGGTCAGAACATTTTCGATGACCTTTGCTTCCGGCACATCCTTTTTATAACTGCACAGCCAGGCGGCAGAGACTTTTGGAGCAAGCTGTTTCACATGAGCAATCGCTTGGGCGTTGAATGATATGATGTGAACGCGTTTTTCCATGTTGTGCTTGCGAACAAGAGCCAAAACCGCTTCTTCAATATCAGGCATTTTCAGTTCGATGACCGGCCACATATCGGTCGATTTCATGTAAATCAAATATTCTTCAAACGTCGGAACCGGTTCGCCCCGGAATTTTTCGAATTCCGGCTTTGCTTTGGACGCGTCGAGTTTTCGCGTTTCGGCAAAGGTACAATCAACAACTTGTTTATTATATCCGCAAGTGCGATTGAACGTTCGATCATGGCATAAAACCAGAACGTGATCACTGGTCGCGTATACATCGCATTCGCAACCGGTCGCACCGGCCGCGTGGGCCGCTTTCATTGCCGCAATCGTGTTTTCCGGAGCAATCGCCGAAAATCCCCGGTGTGCTACGGCGTCGATCTTTTGCCCTTTCTCTTCGCATTGACCATATTCTGCGCAGAAAACGGTTATACCCAGGATAAAAGCCAAACCAAAAACTATTCGGGAAAACATTTTATTGTCGCACCTTGTCATTTGTTGTTCCTTGTCTGTTTGAAGTGTTGGATAATAATTATTTACACTCTTTTCTTTTTCAATATCTCCTGTATCAGTATAGCCGGAAAGGCCGCTTTCTTCAATGAAATTTTGCGGCAGCAGGGGAAAAAATTCCCATATTTTTCGCCAAAGTCAAAAAAAAGAGAAAAAATGAGGAAAAAACGATAATTTCTGCGGTACAGGCGCAGGAGGATTGCAAAGTCAGAACAGGCCAAACCCGAGGGATTCAAGGATGTCGCTGGGATTCCACTGAACGCGTTCAGCTTTGGCGCGAAGAATGGACGATTTTCCGTCTATAAGTCGTAGAACGGA
>JAQVID010000110.1 GCA_028695865.1 Thermoguttaceae bacterium
ACGTGAAGCCAAAAGGGAAACAGACAAATAAAGCGTCACGCATGGAATCAGCAAAAAATACAGTATTCCGGCCGACGAAATCATACCGCGCCCAAACGGTTCAAAACACGACTCAATACTGAAACTCTGGAGTAAATTGGCGGTTGCCCGGCTGACAGGAAGTGTATCCGCCCATTTCAGCGCGATGAGCGGAGCGCACAACAGGGCACCCAATATATACGCGACGGTAAGCTGATGTGTAAGAAACGAGGCAAGCATGGCGACTGCGAGCATGGTCACGCCGATAAGCCAATATCCCACATAGGTTGAAAGGAAAAGTCCCAGGTCAGGATCGCCCAAAAATTCGAGCAGGGTATAATTCGAAAGAAGCGAGAAGAGGAGTGACACGGTATAAATCGCCAACGACGCCAAATACTTTCCGAGGACAAGTCGCGCAGGTGTAACAGGAAGAGTAAGCAACAGTTCGTCGGTTGCGAACCGTTTTTCGTCGGCCCAAATTCCCATGGTAATCGCTGGAATAAAGACGAGCATGATAAGCGGGAACCAACGATTAAGCTGAGCAAGATTGGCAAGATTCGAATTGACAAACTCGTCCGGCATGAACGCCGCGATTGAACCAAGCAGTACGAACACACAAATGAAAACGTATCCGGTCGGATTCAGAAAATAAGCAGTGAAGTTTCGTCTGAATACAGGCATATCAACCTTCCGTGAGCTGTTTGAAACGAAGATCGAAATCATCCGTTGTTTTGCCGAAATCGTTTGTCGTTCCGTCGAATACGATGCGCCCCTTGTTAATAAAAAGAACGCGGGACGCCACGGCTCCGACCTCCTGTAAAATATGCGTGGACAAGAGAATCGTCTTTTTGCGTCCTATTCTCTTAATGGTTTCGCGAACCTGGTGAATCTGGTTCGGGTCCAGTCCGGCTGTCGGCTCATCGAGTATGAGTACGTCCGGCTCGTGCAAAAGAGCCTGGGCCATTCCTACTCGTTGGCGGTACCCGCGTGAGAGGTGCCCGATGGGCTTTTCCATGACAGCGTCGAGTTCGCACGTGTCGGCGACGCGCTCAATGGCTGCCGCGATCGACTTGGGGGCAAGTCCCCGGAGTCGGGCGAAGAAGCCGAGGAACCCCTTCGGTGTCATGTCCGGATAGAGTGGTCCGTTCTCCGGAAGGTACCCCAGGTGTCGCGAGCCCATCATTCGCTGGCACGCCATGTCGAATCCCGCGATGATCGCCTGTCCTGCCGTGGGAGCGATGTAGCCGGTGAGAAGTTTCATTGTTGTGCTCTTGCCCGCCCCGTTGGGCCCAAGAAAGCAGACAATCTCCCCTTGGCCAATACGGAACGAAGCGTCCTGCACCGCCGCGAAGTTGCCATACATTCGGGTCAGACCGATCGCCTCGATCATGTTTTTGCTTGAAGTCATGAATCCATTCACTCGTCTAACGTTCTTCTGTGTAGCCCGGTTTTACCTGATTTTTCGCGTGGTATCTGCGTCCCCCGTTCTCCGAAGGCCAACAGGGGAGCGAACCGAAATTTGAAGTATCAGCGGCATAACGTTTTCCGAACGGGAGCGTATTCCGCTCAACAACAAATTTTCCCGGGCAGCATACTCTACTCAACCACGTGAACATAAATTGCGTTGCGTCGTTCGCTGGAAGTTCCGATTCCCGCGGTAAGAACCACGCGGTCGCCGGACTCCAGATACTCCGCGTCTTTACCAAGCCGCACAATCGTTTCGAGCATGTCGCCAGGCGCGGAAGATATTCCTCCGATCGGAATCACCCCCCAATAAAGACTCATTCGACGCAATACTTCGACCGCGTGACTTGTTCCAACGGTCATTACGAAGTTTCGCATTTTAGAAAAGTTGAGGGCTGTCCGGCCGGTCTTCGTCGCGACAAGAATCATTGTCGCTTCAACCGTGTCAGCAAGCTTTCCGGCTGACTCGCAAACGGCGATTGAAATTCTTACATCCATCGGAATATCTTCGTCCACCATGATCGACGCGGCCTCCATCATGCCGGAAACACTGAAGCTGTCGTTCGAGAAAAACAGTTCTTTCTCCGTTTCCACAGCGATGCGGTTCATGGTTTCCACGGCCAAAACGGGATGTTTTCCGACAGCCGTTTCCCCCGAGAGCATACAGGCGTCTGTTCCGTCGAAGATCGCGTTGGCAACATCGGTTGCTTCGGCCCGGGTAGGAATGGTCTCTTCGGTCATGCTTTCGAGCATTTGTGTCGCGACAATGACCGGCTTGGTAAGCTCTCGACACGTCCTGATAATTTCTTTTTGAATAACGGCGATTCGGGCAATATCAACTTCAACGCCCAAATCTCCCCGCGCGACCATAATACCATCGGCCTCCCGAACGATGTCGTCAAGACAGTCAAGCGTTTCGGGCTTTTCAATTTTGGCAATAATGTTCGGGTAATGAATTCGTCGTTCGCCCGGAGTGAGTGCTTGCCACGCGTCTTGACCTAAATGATCGGCTGCCGTTTTTTCCAGAATTGCGCGAAGATCAATAATATCTTGCGGCGAACGGACAAAGCTTAATCCGAGAAAATCAATTCCTGCCCCGACGGCCCAAATCGCGTTTTCACGATCTTTGGGCTGTATGGTTTGAATACTCAACGCAACGCCCGGCAGGTTGACCCCTTGGCGAGAACGAACACGCCCCCCCTGAACGACGCGGCACGAAACTGAATCTGCCGATTTTTCCAACACCTCAAGCGTAACCGTTCCATCGGCAAGAAGAACACGATCCTTGACTTTGAGATCGTCGATAAGCGGTTCATACGTCGTCGTAAAGGCGTCCGGCTCACTTGTGGTTTTTCCTCGAACAAAACGAACGGTTTCGCCGGTAACGCACATTCGTTCATCCCCCGGAATCACCCCCAATCTCATTTTGGGACCGGCCAGATCGGCCAGAACTCCCACCGGTTGACCAAGCTGATGACTGACGTCGCGAACTCGCTGAAGCACCGGAGCTATGTCCGCAGGACTACTGTGCGCAAAGTTCAAACGAAAAACATCGACTCCGGCAAGAATCAGGTCGCGAATCATTTCCTCGCTTTCGGACGCAGGTCCGAGTGTGGCAACGATCTTCGTTCGACACGGTTTTTCTTTGGGAAAACGACAAAAAACATTATTGGTCATGAAAAGGATTCCTTGTTTTACTATTCTTCGTGTTTGTTTCTATTCTTCATGCATCATCCGTCGCAGAGTAGGCGCAAGCAAAAAGACCAGCACCCCGGCGCCCAACGGAACGAGCGACATCAAGAGAAAATAGTCTGCCCAACCGCCGTCACGCCCGAACCAGAAATATATGCGGCCCGCTCCATCGGCCCCCGCCGAACCGAGCATGGCGACCAATTTCCCTGAAAGATAACACGCAATCGAACTGGAGAGGAACCATACGCCCATGAGGGCCGAAACATATCGTTTGGGTGCTAAACGGGACACCATCGACAGTCCAACGGGCGAAAGGCACAGTTCGCCCCAAGTGCAGAATATATAGGTCACGAAGAGCCAATAGGCGGCGGCGTTGCCTCCTGTTTTTTCGGCTTGAATACCACCGGAGACCATAAACATATTGGCGATTCCGAGCACAACCAATCCGACTCCGAACTTGACCGGGGTTGACGGTTCCATGCGGCGATAGGCCAAAAATCCCCAAAGAGCGGCAAAAAGCGGAGCGAACACAACGATTCCCAGCGGATTGACCGACTGATACCAAGTCGCGGGAAAAGTAAAGAGCGAATCTTCAAGAACGGCGTTTTTGGTTCTCGCTTCTTCAAACGCTTTGGAGCGTTCGCGCTCCACGTCCCGGCATATTCCGTCGAACAACGTCTGCTGTTCCGGCGAAAGCTTTTCGGCAATCGCTTTGGAGGTCAATGGTCCCTTGCTGAAATCAATTCCAAACGATTTGCCGGCCCCTTCGTTGAATCGCTTGGCTGCTTCCTGAAATATCTCGGTCGATTCTTTTCGCCCCTGTTCAAGTAATTGATCCATGGTCGGAATGGTTAAGTTCAACGGCTTGAGTCCGGCCGTTTTGCGCGCTTCATTTGCTTTTAAGGCAGCACGCTTTGCCGTGGCCAATCCGTCCTGAACTTGTCGTGAGGCACTGTCGTACCGGCTTGCGGCTTCGATAACAGCCGGATCGTTAGACCCTTTGGAAAAAAGAAGTTGTCTGGCCTTATCATCCATTCCTTTCATGTCGTCAATGGCGGAAGAGGCGGTGGCCATGGCTCGACGCATGTTCTCGACCGCGATAAGCGCATCGGTTTCGTCTTCGTTGGCAAGGAACGGATGATTCTTCGCCTTGGCAAACGCGGTGGGCACCTGACGATTCGTGTCTTTCTTCGCGAATGTATTAAGCGAGGAGCCCGCCTGTTCAAATACGGACCAGAACGCGACGCAAAACGCCGAAAGTACAAGAATGACGATCGTGCGATCAATTTCCTTGCGGGAAAGCATGGGTGTTTGTTTGCCCGCGGACTGGCGAGAATCCTTCGAGGGCGTCGCGTCCACCGACTCTGTAGCTTGAGTAATGTTGTGCCCTGACGCTTGCTCTTCGACTCCCACTTCCTTCGAATCGGGCATGCCAATATGTCCCAAATATCGGGGACGCAAAAGCGAATATGTCGTCAGGCCAAAAAGCATTCCAATCGCGGCGGTAAGAAACCCCCAGTGCCAGGCGATCTTTTCAGCAACCGTACCCGCGACAAGCGGAGCAAGCAGCGCGCCAACGTTAATACCCATATAGAAAATGGTGAACGCGACATCGCGTCTTGAATCCCGTTTCCCGTAAAGCTCACCAACCATCACGGAAATACACGGCTTAAAGAAACCGTTTCCAACGATGATAAGCCCCAAACCAATCATAAATATCAACCACGCGGCGGGACATGATTGGAGCGTTACGGACGAAGTCGCGTACTGCCGAAAATACTCGGTACCGAAGAGCATGAATTCGCCCACCGCAATCATGATTCCTCCGTAGAGCACGCTGCGATGCTGTCCGATAAAGCGGTCGGCAATGTATCCACCCAGCACAGGGAAAAGATAAACCAATCCGGTGAACCATCCATACAGTTCATACGACTGTTTTTCGCTCCATCCGAACCCGGGATTGGAACTACTGACGGAATAGTAAAGATACATGACCAGAAACGCTCGCATACCATAATAACAAAAGCGTTCCCACATCTCTGTTGTAAAAAGAACCCACAAGCCAATCGGGTGCCCCAAAAATTGACGATCTCGTGGATTGATCCGCTCGACAACACCACCGTTGCTGCTCAACACAAACTCCTTTTATTCTTTTCTGTATTTTGTTCTTCCGAATACAAAATATCAAGACTGACGATTCATATCTGGCGACCAGAATCAACGATTGACAAACACGATGCTTTGTCAATCGCTCTTCTCAAAATCACCGCAGTTCTTCGGCGAACGCTTTGGGGGAGAAATCTTCTCCCGTCGCTTGACGAACGAACTCTTCCCATGGAAGGGAATCACCCGGCTTAAAAACCTTTTCGCGAAGCAATTGACCAAACCTGGTGAGGTCGCCGCCGCTTTGCCGTTCAAGCGATTTGCGAAGTTGGGCCCCAAACAATTCTCCGAGCATATAATTGTGATAGTACACCGGAGCAATAACGAAATGCGGCTTCGACGCCCAATCGGCCAGATTGCGATTTTCCGGACGCGGCATGAGTTGAAGTTTTTCAACCGTATCCCACCACAGCGTATTCAAATCGCGATCAGGATTCTCATAAAAAGCTTTTTCAAAATGAAGCATGACCAAACACCAGCGGCAGAAGATCAACTGCTCACGAAGACGCTGCTTTTTGAGCGCCGGCGCAATTTCGCTTGCCCGCTTTTCGGAAACTCCCGCAAATTTGACCAACCAGGCAGGGTCTTTCGCCTTGGCGCCAAACATCATGGCAACGCCTTCGGTTGTAAAAATGTGCGCCGGCTGACGAATATTGAACGGAAGCGATCTGTCGATCGTGTAATCGTAAATCGCGTGACCCAATTCATGAAGCTGCGTGTCCATCCATTCGGCGGTCGGCTTGATGTTACACAAAATGCGGACATCACCCTCACCGTTCATGTTATTACAAAAACCGTGTTGCGATTTACCGGGCCGATCAAACAAATCGCTGTTCTTCACGATCGGACGCACATCAATTCCCAGCGTGTCGTAGTATCGAACAGAAATATCGACAATATCTTCCTTTTTTCGGCCGCGGAAAAATTCGTCAAGGTCAACTTCTTTCGAAGCCGGTGCCTGCTGAAAAAACGGATTATCGTAATGCCACGGCATGATTTTATCAACACCGAACTTCGCTTTCAGCTCTTCATCCAGTTCGCTTTTGACCTGCTTGAAGATTGGCGTCGTCAAAATTTCAAGTTCCTGAAAAATCGCCAGAAGCGTTTCCGGCCTGTAATCCTGAAACGAGACGGACATTTCCCAGAAATTGGTATATCCCAGTTCCCGGGCAGCCTCATTACGAAGTTTGGCAAGTTGAATCAAGCGCGGAGCGACAAGTTCACCAACCTCTTTCAGCGAAGCCCAAATCTGAAATCGACGCTTGGAATCGGTCTCTTTCTGAAGCATGTCGAGCAAGTCGTTGTTTGTGTATTCCTTACCGTCAAGTTTGCACCGTTGAGTTTGGAACACTTGTTCGATCTCCGAACTCAGATCGACCATCTTCTTCATGAGTTCGGGGGAAAACTGCGATTCCTCGAACGCCCGATAAGCAACGTAAGCGGCGCGCGCCTGGCGCGGCGTAACTCCTTTCGCCTGAAGTCGAAGCGATTTCAGCTCTTTGAACTTGTCGGCAGACGCGTGATATTTCGACATCGCCAATGACGCGTCCGCACTCTTGGCAAACGCTTTTTCCGAGCCCGTCGTCACCGCGTCCCACCACGAGTAAGATACATCGCTGTAGAGCTTCTGATAGTCTTTCTGATATTGCGCCATGAAGGCGTCCAGTAATTTGGACGCGTCTTCCGCGCCAATTGAGTCGGTACTCACAAACATCCCTCCTGTCATAAACAAAATGAGGATAAACGAAATTCGAATAACGGAATAGTTTCTCATTCGGTGAAATCCTTTTCGGTTGGTTCTTGAAAAAAAACAATGCCAAGGGCAATCAACATCAATCAGGCAATGATCTCAATAAAGATAGTTCGCCAGATACGCCTGATCCAAAGCCAACAACACTTTCTGAAGAGCGTCAAACGGAGCGCCGGCGCGATTATTGACAATCACGCGACAGACGGTTCCGTTACTGCACACTTTCGCAACGTTGGCCGTCAATTGTTCACATGTTGCGGCTTGACCGTTCCAGGTGGGCTTACCGTCTTTGGCAAGCACAACTTCAAACGTTTCCTGCTTTTCATTTTTCGCATGCGTAATCACGTCTTGCAGTGGAACAAGCTTTCCGCCCTTGGCCCAACTTACATCCGATGCGGACATGAACGCAAAAATATTGATCGTTTCGTTCGCGGCAACAGGAGCTTTACCCGTCTTGAAGAATTTGCATATTTCTACAAAGAGCGGCTCATAACCATCGTATTTCCCCGCAGACTGATTTCCTTTTTCGCAATAGACGAATCCGGCATAGGTGTGACGTCCTGCCCGTGTACCACGGAACGTTCCGATTCGACCATCATTCCAGATACCAACGGCCAAATCGCCGGCCTGCGTCTTGACCCGGGAAACACTAACGCAATCAGGGCCCATCAGTGTGAAGAGGGTTTCGACTCCGTGAATGCCATACCAATACATATCAGGATGCTTGTCGTTGAGCGACGCCGGACTGGCCGCGTCAGCCCCCCAAATCTTGCCCAGCGGAGCTTCGTTCCGCATTTGCTGAGCCTCGGCGGAATATCGCAATGACGATGCGGAGAACACAGGTACTTTTGCCGCTGCGGCCAGATTGAAGATTTCCAACACATCCGCAAGCGAACCCGCCATGGGCTTATCGATGAAAAGCGGTTTTTTGGCCGCAATGACCGGCTTGGCCTGTTCCAAATGCGGACGTCCGTCCACACTTTCGAGCATGACTCCGTCCACGTTTTGGACCATTTCCTCAATCGTTCCGTAAATCTTTACTCCTTTGTCGATACATTCCTGCGTATACTTGTCGCGACGATCCCAGGAACTCGAATTGTCGGGCATGCCACCCGTATATGCCGCGGTAACCTTGAACCCTTTGAAAAT
>JAQVID010000111.1 GCA_028695865.1 Thermoguttaceae bacterium
CCAGTAGGTTTCTTCAATATCCTGAAGTGTATTGCGAACTCCCATTTCAAAGTCGACCAAGGCCATATCTTCGTTGATTCGGGCCAAGAGAACACCATTGCTGTTTCCAGGCGAACCATTCGGACCGGCAATGCGGTTGTACTCGACACCGGCTCCACGAAGCAACGGCTGCTTGAAACCGCCTTCCAGATACGAAGTCCAGTTGGAAGGCCATTCACGAGTCGAGCCGTTCCCCCAATCGTAACCGGCTCCGGCACTGGCATAGACATTACCGCCTGTGGCGACTGTCTTGGACAACGTTGTTTGGAACGTTCCCGTTTCAGCCTTCGAGCCGTAAATTTCCGCGTTGTGATAATTTCGGGGCGTTTCCGTACTGTCCCACGAAATTTGTGAACTCCAAACGGCGTCGAACGCCGAAAGAGCCGCTTGAACACCCGCTTGAGGATTCGATTCAATAATCGCCGGATCCCAAACGGTCATTGTTGAACTCGGATTGGAGAGTAAAAGCGTCGGCATACCGGCTACTCCGTTCGATGAGAACGAAACGCCGCTCAACTGACGTAATATTTTACTGTTGTCCAACGCCATGCGACGTACTTCGTCCAGCGTGAGGAGCCATTCTTCTTTCGGGTCCGGATTATCCAGCGTCAATGGCGCCAATGTCCGACACACATCATCGAGTGAGGGTACCTGCGTATCCGGGAACTCAATTTTAGTTTGCTCCGCAATATACTGGCTGGCAACATCGCCTCTGGGAAAGAGGTAATGCGGCTGCTGCGGTTGACATCCCGTCAACATTCCAATCGTTAAGGCCGAAGCCAAAACACATGTCATTCCAAATTGCCGAAACATCGGTTCTTCCTGTCAAAACTGGGTGATTAAATGATACGAATCTTAAATTCGTTTGTATCCGTATAGTTGTTATCGTCCGCACAAACGGAATAACTAAGAAAAATTGCCTGTGTTAACAAACTTTTTTCGTTTTTTTCGAGTTAAAGATAATGTGTTTTACCCATATTGACACACCTTGGCATTGCCGTGTTACTTTGGCTAAATTACACAAAACAACTAGAGACGCTTAAAGCCAATTTCTTGGTACGCATACCAATCGGGAGCAGAATAAAAAGAGAGTAACGGGAGTACAAGAAGAAAATGAACCAAGGTGTGCAATACGCGTTGCAGAGACAAAACAACGGCAGAAGCGTATCTGCTTTTCTATTCCGCACTGCGGCCGGGACCATAAGCAAGAGCACTCATTGGTATTACTTAAGAATTATACATCACGCAAAGACGCAGTGGAGAAGGATGAAACATAGTTTATTTACCGGGCTTTTGCTCCCTTTTCCTCGTGGACTACATTTGCAACTCATTGATTTATCATGAGTTATGCTTAAGTCAATACGTATGGACGGCTTGCCGGTGACACTCCTATATGACGAGTATATTACGAGGAGAAAATTACACGTGAAAGACGGCTTTACATGTGGAAGGCGAATTTTTGGGGCGCGGAAGGAACGCTCCCGGTTCGACCTTTCATGCGTTAGAAACGAAACCCGGCTTTTACTCTTAATTTCAGCAACTCTGCTTTTACACACCCGTAACGCGTCAGACATTTCAAATCTGAAACGGCATTCGTTACGGTCCATATCATACGGCGCCGCGTTTCAAAAGGATCGTTAAGCGACATATCAGACAGCGAATGACGCAAAATGGAAGTTCATTTGTCGCAAAATGGCATTGACAATGAAATTAAACTTGGTTAAACTGACGATAATCAACGCTTTATGAATTACGCTTTTATCAAAATTTATAGGTGAAAGATGGACACAACCGTTTTTTCATCGTTTATATCACTTCTGTTTTAAACTCAATTTTATCAGGAGACATTCAAGTGAAAACTCATTGTCAACATGGCGGGGGGAGGCAATTAAGCCGGGTTAAGAGATTGTTAAAAGCCCGGGCTTTTACTCTTGTGGAACTTTTGGTCGTGATTGCGATCATTGGCATTTTAATCGCGCTGCTTTTGCCGGCGGTACAGGCTGCCAGGGAAGCGGCTCGGCGCATGCAGTGTACCAATAATCTCAAGCAAATTGGGATTGGGCTGCACAATTATCATGATACGTACAATTCTTTTCCGTGTATACGAAACGGGCAAAATGGTGCGGAGAACTGGGGAAATGTGGGAGCCCACGTTTTCATGCTTCCGTTTTGCGAACAAGCGTCGTTTTACGATGCGTATCTTGCTTATGGAAAAACATACTGCGGTGGGCGTTATCCATCGCCCAATCGGCGTCAAATCATGGATGGGGTTTTCATTCCCTATTTGAGTTGTCCATCCGATGGGAATGCGATGCAATGTCATCCTTATTTCTGTTCCGCAAGCGGTACGTTTCCGGATTCCGAGTGGCATCTTCAGTTCACGAGTTATTGCGGTTCTTTGGGCGATACTTGCATGTACTATACAAGCGAATTTGATCAAAACAAGCGGGGCTTTTTCGGAGGCGGCTATGCCGGACAATTGCCTTCTGCCAGCAACTACGATACAACCAAGCCTGTATTTCGCAATACAAGTGACATGCTCGATGGCTTATCAAATACCATTGCATTTTCCGAGACTTGTGTTGGCAAAGAGACCATAACAAACGATATCAAAGGAGGAATCGTCGTCAATTCTTCTCTGTGGACGCCCACCTCCTGCACAGCCTACCGCAACGCGACGGATTCTTTGACGTTTACTGTCAATGCAAGCAGTAGCGCGTCGGGTAATCGCCGCGGAAGGCCATGGGCTTATGGTTATTCCTGTTTAACGGCTTTTAGTACGATATTGTCTCCCAATTCCCCCAATTGCGCACCAACTTCGGAAAGTGCGCGTTGGGGATACTACGGCGCGTCAAGTTACCACAGCGGTGGGGTTAATACGCTCCGGGCAGACGGGGCTGTAATGTTTGTCTCCGAGACCATCGCGGCAGGCAACAGTTCATCCTCAATTGGTCTTAACACTACCCCGGGTGAAAGTCCTTATGGAGTTTGGGGCGCACTTGGAAGTATTATCGGAGGTGAATCGGTAACGCTGTAACGGAAGATCCCGGGCATGATACGACAAACTTTTCTTGCCGGAGCTTGCCCTGGCTTTTATGTACACTAGACAAGTGTGACGCGGAAGGAAAACTCCAGGTTTGAACCTCTGGCTTTAAAAGAAAAACGCTACTTTTATATTGCGTGTAGAAGGGGGTGTTTTAATCCAAAGCGGCACCCGGGCCGCCGCACTCCTATATTACGAGGAGAAAACAACACGCGGAAGAGTGATTTTACGCATAGAGCGGGATATTCCGCATAGAAGAACAATACTGTGCTGTCGATACGAATTTGTGCGCGCAACATACATTGGCTTGTATCCCTCCATATTAACAGTAAATCTGCAAGCAGGAGGGATTTTTTCGATCAGCCAAGTACTGAATCAAGTCAGTTTGCACTAACCAAATTGGGGTTTTCGGCAACAACGTTCACACGACGACCTTCACGATCGAAGAAAACATATCCTTCCACCAGAGAATAAATCGTGAAATCGGTGCCCATACCAACGCCTTTACCAGGCTGAAACTTGGTACCGCATTGACGAACGATGATTGAACCGGGTTGAACGGCTTGACCGCCAAAAGCTTTGATTCCCCGACGCTGTCCATTGGAGTCACGACCGTTTCGGCTGGACCCCTGTCCTTTTTTGTGAGCCATAACACATTCCTTCCGACATATTTAAACGAACATAATTGTTTTTCAGGTCACGAAACAATGTTTGTTTTGGAAATCGTAAAACTTCCGACTTATCTTAACGCGTTGCATTGACCTTCCATTGGAGGATCAATGGGAGACAGACAAGCCTAGCCTGAAACCATACCGATTAACGGAACAACCATTTTACATGTAAATCCACTGGTAGTCAAGCTCCCCCGGCTGGCCAAAATGGACTTCTTTTTCATTTTGGTCAAATTCATCACCGGGAGAGGAGAAATTAAGTTTAAGAACTTTGCGTAAGATAGAGCGACCAGTCAGGGGTTGAGCGTCCGGCTTATAAGCGGCAGGGCTGTCTTCCCAACGGAGGGCATTGGTCAAACCACTAATATAAATGGAGAATTTGTCGATTCTGGGATCAACATTTTGTTTTTTTAGCTCTTCGGTTTGGCGTTCAAGATCGATCCAGGTAGCGATTCCCCAGACAGTATCACCGGGCTTGAGGTCAACGGTCGCAATTTGAACGGAAGGATAAAATTTTTGATTGGGGTCTTCTTTTGTCGCGATTTTGACGAAAGCCACGGGCAAAAACTCATCATAATAGACAACTTCATGTGAATCTGGTGCCGTACTGAAGAGGAAATCTTCTTTATCCTTTTTATAATTAATACGGTCGGCAACAGAAGGGCTGGCCAGAACAAATTGGGGCAGGAATCGTCGGGTACCAGGAACCTTGCCGTCCGCGCCGGCCTTTTGGCTCAAATAATCGACGGTCACAGGGCGATAGGTTCCGTCGATATTGTTATTGATTTTTTCGAATTTTTGCGTTTCAATTTTTCCTGCGGAGCTTCTGCCGATTACCGTAACGGAAGTATCGCCGGAGACCTCGATTTCGTTTCTCAACGCTTTCCCGGTATTTGTAACAGAATAGACCATATACCAAACGAGTTTTTTCTCCATGGTTCCCTTATCGGTGGGAAAATCAACTTCTATCATACGAACCGGTTTGAAACTGAATTCCAGACACCAGACCTCCTTATTGAAAAAAAGATCGCGAGCCCAATCGTAAGAAGAGTCATGTCCGACAATTTCCGGCATACTGGACCACTGATACGTTTCGGAGTAATTAACAAAAGGCCGAATAGTACGCATAACCCCAGGAGCAATTCGCTTGGGAGAACTTGCCGTTTGCGAAAAAAGAGCCTCGTTGGCACTGAGACAAATCAACAGTATTCCACATATGGAACAAATAAGTGATTTATGTGCAATTGCGTTCATTTTTATGGGTTCCCGGCTTATCAAAATTAGTAATTTCTTGAAAGGGCAAAATGGTCAAAGTCTGAAAACTCCAGGAAACAGGTGCAGGCACAATGTTTCCTTGACGAGGCATATTTTCGAGACCGACTCTTAATATTATTATAACCTCCATTACCGTTTGGCGTCAAGGAGTTATCAGCTAAAAGGGACGTCTTTTCCCATTTTTACATGAAAAATGAGTTTTAGACGTTTTTTAAGGGAAAGGCCGAAAATTGGACTGGAACGAATTGGAAAAAATAGATAAGCTTCACGTTAAGTCTTTGGTTCTGCTTGGACGTACGTCCGGCATAACCGAAAGTTGGATAATATTTAGAACATGGGAATCCGATTTATGACAGAAGAAACAACAGTACACCTGCCCGTCATGCTCAACGAGGTTTTGGAAGCATTGCGACCACAGCCTGGAAAAGCGTTCGTAGACGGAACACTCGGCGGGGGAGGGCACACCATTGCACTTGCGCGTTTGGTGGGCACTCAAGGGCTTGTGCTTGGAATTGATCGCGACCTGGACGCAATTAACCGGGCGGAGAAAAGAATCAAGTCGCAAGATGAACCTCTGTCGATTCGATTGGCACAGGCAAATTATTGCGATTTTCCAGAAGCGCTCGACATGCTAAACAGACAACGGGTTGACGGGATTCTGCTTGACCTGGGTCTTTCGAGCGACCAGTTGGCCGACCAGAATCGTGGTTTCAGTTTTGATTCGGAAGGTGAACTGGATTTGCGATTCGACACGACAGAAGGAGCTCCGGCTTACGAACTTCTCAATCGCTTGAGCGCGGAGCAAATTGCAGACATTATATATAAGTATGGAGAGGAACGGTACAGCAGGCGTATTGCCCGGGCCATTGTGGAATTTCGGGAAGAACGACCTTTAAGATTTGCTTCGGAGCTTGCGGCGATTTGTCGTCGATCGATCCCGGGACCACGGGGCGCGATGCGAATCGATCCGGCGACGCGAACATTTCAAGCGATACGAATCGCGGTAAACGAGGAACTGAAATCGCTTGAATCGTTCTTTGATGTTGCCGCCGAGCGACTTGCGCCGGGAGGACGGTTGGCGATTATCAGTTTTCATTCACTGGAGGATCGCATCGTCAAGACCCGGCTTCGCGACGATGAGCGTTATGAGGTCGTAACGCGTAAACCGATAGAGGCCACGCAAGAAGAAATGGACCGCAATCCCAGGTCGCGCAGTGCCAAGTTACGGGTAGCGGAACGAAAATTTACCGATTGAATCTTTTGTTTCAAGAGGATGGAAGATGAAAGACAGATACGCGGATTTTTTTGAAGATCACAAAGATGAAGACAATTCCTATCAGGACAACGATCAGAATGATGATAATGATTCTGACGGTGGTGATCAAGATTACGGTCAGTCAGGAGGCCCGGTCTACGATGAGAACGGGCGTGAACTTACCGGCAAGAAGTTGAAGAAGTGGTTGAAGAAGCAAAAGCAGAATCGACGACAGCAATCGACATACGACGACTATTCGTCAAACGATTATTCGACCAACGATTATTCGGCGGACGACTATTCGACTGACAATTATTCGTCAGAGAACTATTCAGCGGCGGATGATCAAAGTGTGAGCGACCGTGTCGAAGAAGATTACGATGCCAGGCCGCAAAAGGAAGTATCCGGGCCAATGTTCCAACCTGCTCAACAGGAACCGGCAAGTTCCCCGAATCCCCCGGAGCGTGAGAAGGTACAGGAGCGTCCTGCACGGGGTCAAACCGAGACATCGCCTGTTCCCTATCCTGCCGACACATCCGCGACCGGGTCGGCCAAGGAAACGCGTCCTTCTTCTGTCATGGCACGGCAACCGAGCCAGCGTCAACGGGACGATGTTACCGTTAGCGATACCGGAAAGAGTGAACCGGTCGGGAACGAAACCGACGAAGAAACCGGGCCTTCCCGATTTGCCCTCATGTGGGGAAACGTGAAAACGAAACTGGTCAGTGCCGTCAGAGCTCCCTTCGCTTTGTTCCGACGCAAGCGCAAGACAGAGGAAACAGGAGAAGAGTCAAGCGAATCGTCCGCGACAGAGACCGTATGTTCCAATGGTACAAGCACAACCGCCAAGACGGACACGGCGACGGCAAATACATCGTCTCAACCATCCGACGAAAAGAGCGAGTCAACAGAAGAAAAGCGACCGGGCCTGTTTCGCCGGATGGTAACTGCCGGTTACAACAAAATTGGTCAAATCGGTACGAGTTTGAAATCACGATTCACTCGTCGCAAAGACGGTGAAGAGACGCCTGAAAGCGATGACATGAGTCGTGCCCGGGAAGAATTGGAACAAATCGGGCAGAAAGAAACCAATACACTGACCACGGCGGCAAAGGAAGTCAAAAAAGAAACGGCTGAAGTGTTGGCCGAAGCAAGCGACGATCCTGATACAGAAGGCAAACTTGTTACCAGTCGAAATTGGCGGCGGATCGGTAAGCAAACAGCGGGAGTGACGGCTGGAGTTACCGCCGTACTGCTTCTGATTTTTGCTTATCCGATTTTTCAGCACGAACACAGTACCCAGGTCGCGTTAAACGAAGAAGCTGAGACGACGACCACCGCGTCGGAACAGAGTGAAAAAGAGACCGAAAAAATACTGGGCGATCTCACACAAAGCAGGAAGCCGGACCTGCTGGAACATGCCGAGTCGTCCATTCCTGTGTCCTCGTTCGACCGTGGAACGGGAACGGCAAAGCCTGCCGGATCGACTGGAGCCAAGCCTCGCAACTCCCAATCGAAGTCAGACGCGTCAACAGGAACGGACAGTTTATCCGCTCTGGGCAATGAAATTGACAAGGGACTCAAACGCGCCGGCGATCAACTTTCGCAAGGAATCGACAAAGCAAAGACTTCTGTCCAATCAGGTATCAAGAAAGTCGAAAGCGACGCCCAACACGCCGCTGATCAGCTTTCGCAAGGAATCGACAAAGCAAAGACTTCTGTCCAATCAGGTATCAAGAAAGTCGAAAGCGACGCCCAACGCGCCGCTGACCAGCTTTCGCAAGGAATCGACAAAGCAAAGACTTCTGTCGAATCAGGGATCAAGAAAGCCGAAGGCGACGCCCAACACGCCGCTGATCAGCTTTCGCAAGGAATCGACAAAGCAAAGACTTCTGTTGAATCAGGTATCAAGAAAGCCGAAGGCGACGCCCAACGTGCCG